>CAJXNA010000130.1 GCA_913056415.1 uncultured Chloroflexota bacterium
GTACGCCGGCCTCCTCAACCAGTCGGGCGCTGGGGTAATCGTAGGCGGTGAGCATGGCGAAGCGCTCGCCCCGCTTCTTAATCGCCTTTAGCTTGGTTATCGATACGCGTCTCTCCATCGCGTCTTCCTGATGTTAGGCCGCGCCTGCCTGTCGGCGGGCAGGCTCAGGACGCGGCGTCAAACGCCTCCTCCGGCACGCCGACGGTATGCCGGATACGATTCTCTCCGTCCACGTAAACGAGTCTGGGCTCGCAGGTACGGGCCGCCTCGTCCTCCATCTCCCGGTAGGTGAGGATGATCACGAGATCGCCGACGTTCACCAGACGGGCGGCGGCACCGTTGATCGCCACCTCGCCGGAGCCGGGGTTACCCTCGATGACGTAGGTGGTCAGGCGAGAGCCGTTGTTGATGTCCAGGACGTGCACCTGCTCGTAGGGCAGGATGTCCGCTGCCTCCATGAGCCGCGAGTCCAGGGTGATGGAGCCCACGTAGTTGACGTCGGCGTCCGTCACCGTCGCCCGGTGTATTTTGCTCTTCAGCATCGTCCGCACTTCCGCTGGCACCTCCGTTTCAGGGAACGAAAATCCCCTCCGGCACATGACCGAAGGGGCACATCCAGCGTTCGCCTTATGCGCCGTCTCGGTCGGTTACCGATCCGAGCGGGGTGTGGCTATTCGTCCCGGCCTGCCTGCCGGCAGGCAGGCTCACCGCCCCGATTCACCTGGGTCAGTGGCAGAGACAGTATAGCAGGGGTACGGAAGGTGTCAAGGGGACATCGGTGGCTGGTACTATCCGGCGGGCGTCTTTAGCTCTTTGCCCACTCCGTTGCGGAGGGGACGCCGGCCAGGCCCTTCGCCTCGCTAACTGCTCGGAGGATGGCGCGCTCCACGGCCCGGGCCGCCAGGGCGCCGAGCTGGAGCACGTCCACGGGGCTGTCCACGGCGCCGGTAGCCAGGGCGAATATCGTGTCGCCGTCCACGGGGGTGTGAGCGGGCCGGATCGCCCGCGCCAGGCCGGTCTGGGCCATCACCGCCAGCCGATAGCAGTCGGACTTCGATAGGGCGGCGTCCGTGGCCACCACTCCTATAGTGCTGTTGGGCTCGGCGGCGAAAGGCGACAGCGGCGGTCGCGAGCGGATGACATCCAGGGTATCGGCGAAGCGCCTGTCGTCGCCGCGCGGCCCGGCGACGGTGCGGCCGCTATCGGGGTCCACCACCTCGCCGAAGCTATTGACGGCGACCAGCGCGCCCACGCTAGCTCCATCCGCGGTGGTCTCGCGGGCGCTGCCGATGCCGCCCTTGAGCGCCCGCTCCATCGCCATGGCTTTGGCTACTGTGGCACCCGTGCCCGCGCCGACGCTGCCCTCCACGGGCGGCGCGTCGGAGGCGGCCTCGCAGGCGGCGTAGCCGGCGGCGGCATCCGGGCGCACGTCCGAGCGGCCCAGCGACAGATCGATGAGGATCGCGCCCACTACGATGGGCACGACGCCTGTGGGAACCGGGAACCCCCTGCCGCGCTCCTCCAGCCAGCGCATCACGCCCGTCGCCGCGTCCAGGCCGAAGGCGCTGCCGCCGGTGAGCAGGACGGCGTGGACACGTTCAACCAGACTCCCCGGCCGCAGCAGGTCTGTCTCGCGGGTGCCGGGGGCGCCGCCGCGCACGTCCGCGGACGCCACAGCTCCTTCGGGGCAGAGGACGACGGTGCAGCCGGTCGCGGCCTCCGCATCTGTCCAGTGGCCCACACGGAGGCCGGAGATGGCGGTGATCGTGTCGTTCTGGGCTGGGTTCAAGAGAACCGTCCGAGGGTTAACCACGTATTCACGGAGATGGTAACACGATATATTGGACGCTTGTTATAATAGACGCGGGAGAGTGAATTGGGACGTTTTTCATCTGGGAGCCCGGTACCCCTCAGTCGCCTGCGTAGAAGGCTAATCCTTGGCCTCGGCGCGGCGCTGTTCGCGGCGGGCGCCACTCTGCTCGGCATCGGCCTCATCGGCTACTTCAACGACGGCGTATCCACGCCCGAGACGTCATCGGTCTCAGACCAGTCGCTAAGCATCGACGACGTGGAGAACCTGCCGATCGCCATCCCCTACTACAACCCGCGGCTTACGGCGCCGGAGCCGGAGCCCCCTGCGGTCACCGTTCCCCTGCGCCTGATGATCGACCGCCTTGGCGTGGACGCGCCGGTGGACGTATACAAACTGGACGCGGATGGGGTGCCTGAGGTCCCGGTAGCTGAGGATGCCGCCGAGGTAGTGGCCTGGTACGACTTCTCGTCCATGCCCGGGGCCGGCAGCAACGCCGTATTCGCCGGGCACATCACCTGGGATCGCGCCCCCGCCGTGTTCGCAGACCTGGGCGAGTTGCAGGCAGGAGACGTTGTCCGCCTGGTATCCGACGACGGTCGTGAGTACACGTACGAGGTGTTCGCCAACTTCGCCGTGGACCCCTATGACACCGAATCACTCAAGGTCATGGCCCCCACGGAGACGGACACGGTTACTCTGATCACCTGCGGCGGCACCTGGATCCCGGACCCCAGCGAGCAGTTCGGGGGAGATTACACCACCCGCACGATCGTGCAGGCGAAGCTGGTGCGATCCAGCGTCTTGGCGCCGGTGCCAAGCGCGCTAAGCGACAGCTAATCGGAACAGCGCGGAACGCCTGGGCCCCCGTCACTTCGGGGGCCTCTTAGTTCTGGGAGCCAGAGCCTACCAGTCGTAGTTTTCACGCTGTAGGGCGACGGACATGCCCATGCCGCCACCCATGCAGAGCGTGACCAGCCCCCACTCGGCATCACGGCGGTTCATCTCGTAGGCGATAGTGCCGATGAGCCGGCCGCCGGTGGCGCCCAGCGGGTGCCCGAGGGCGACGGCGCCGCCGTTGGGGTTGACCTTGTCCCAGTCCCAGTTCAGCTCTTGACCGACGGCGAGGACCTGACAGGCGAACGCCTCGTTGATCTCGATGAGGTCAAAGTCGCCGATGGACATGCCGGTGCGCTGAAGGAGCTTCTGGGTGGCCGGCGCCGGGCCGATGCCCATGATCGTCGGGTCCACGCCGATGGTGGCAGCGTGCTTCACGGTGGCCAGCGGCTTCAGCCCATGCTCTTTCGCCGCCTCTTTCTCCATAAGAAGCACCAGGGAGGCGCCGTCCGTGCGGGGGCAGGAGTTGCCCGCCGTCACCAGGCCGTCCTGGCGGAAGGAGGGCTTGAGCGACGCCAGCTTTTCGAGCGAGGTGTCCGCGCGGGGGCACTGGTCCGTGTCTACGGTGGTGGCGGAGCCGTCCGAGTACTTGATAGTGATCGCCTCGATCTCATCGGCGAAGAGCCCCTCGTCGCGGGCGCGGACGGCCTTGCGGTGGCTATCAAGGGCGAACTGGTCGGCGTCCTCGCGGGAGACGCTGCGCTCCTGCGCCAGCTTCTCGGCGGTCATACCCATGTCCATGATCCAGGGCTCTGTCACCTCGTACCAGCGCTTGGTCCACTCGGGCTTCTTCTCGTCGGGCCAGGAGGTGGGGAGCATCTCCTTGGCCATCACCTCGGCTGTCTGTACCTGACCCAGGTTGCGCTCGTCCCCGGGGGAGATCGGCTGCACGCGGTCCATCGTCTCGATGCCGCCGGCGAGGATGACGTCCGACATATCGCACCTAATGGCGAACGCGCCCTGGGCGACGGCCTGGAGCGAGGAGCCACACTGCTTGTTCATATCCGTGGCGGAGATGGTGAAGGGCAAGCCAGCCTCGAACAGGTAGTGGCGCGACCGGGTGAGCATGCCGGCGATACCCACGGAGCCCATGAGCAGCTCGTCAACCTCCTCAGCGGGTAGCTTGTTGCGCTCCAGGACTGACTTGAGCAGGGGGGTGACCAGCTCCACGTGGGTTATATCGCGGAACACGCCCCGCTGTCCGGCGCGGCCGAAGGGAGTACGTACCATATCAACGACGACTGCTTCTCGCATAGGGCCTCCTCACGTTTACGGTAACGATAGGCAGCGCTAGCTTAGCACACGGCCACAAGTGAGCACAGATGGCCCTCCAAGCCCCGTTTGCAGAGCTATCGTCCACTCGCAGCCGGTCTTTACCGAACCTTTACCTACTGCGGTCCTTTCTCTACCGGCGTGTTCACCTTCGCCTGTAACAATGAAGGCGGTAGCGGGCAGTGGAAGTTGCCGGACGGACACCGCCCATAAGAGCTGCCAGACGAAGCCCAAAAGGGAGGGACTCAATATGAAGTGGCTGCTTAACCGCATCCGCCGCCAGAAGCACCCGCACCGGGAGACAGACGAAGAGCGGGCGGCGACGGAGGCAGCGCCGCCGGACTCCAGGCAGCCTCGCCTTATACTCCTCGTCCACGACGCCTCGGCGCCAGCTTCATACCAGCTCCAGACGTTCGAGGACGCATCGTCGGCGGAGGAGTTCGTCCAGTTCTGGTATCCGCCCACAACCGAGCACGGCGTTCTCGCCTTCTGGGCCCTGCACCGAAAGCCGGTGCAATGGCCGGGTTCGAGCGAGGAGCGACCGGCCGAGGTGGTGATCCTGATCCGCGACGAGGCGCGGCGCGAGATCGTCTACCCGTACTCGCTGCCGAACATGGAGGCGGCGTGCTCGTGGGTAATGAACGAGGCCGCCACGGGGCTGGACCTGCGCCTTGTGCTGATGTACTGGGCGGTGCCGGCGAAGATCAGCAGGAACCGCTGGAACCACGTGCGCATCACGCCGGCCGAGCCTCCTTCCGCACGCCGCCCCGCACTGTTGCGATCGTCAACCGTAATCGTCAGCAAGGACGAGAGCCCAAGGGGAGAGGCGGATTCCGCGCCGGAACCAGGGCATGAGCCCCGGCATTCGCTGAAGGGGGCAGATGACGCTGCGGACGGCGGCCCCAGCGACGATGGCGCGACCGAACAACCGGCCGAAGCAGACCGGCGCCCGACGGCAGCGGAGGTCGCCGAGAGGATGATCTCGGAGGTCCTGGGAAAACGCAAGGGCCTGGACAGGGGGAAGCGGTTCGAGCAGCAGGACCGGCCGTTCCGGGGCTTCGACTGGCCGCGGGGCAGGTTCTAGCCTACCTCTGGCACTTCGGGCAGTAGTGGGTGCTACGGCCGCCAACCTTGATCCGCTTGATGGCCGTGCCGCAGACGTAGCAGGGCTCGCCCGTGCGGCGGAACACCTTCACTCGTAGCTGGTACATCCCCTGCTCGCCCTCCGCGTCGACGTAGTCGCGGAAGCTGGAGCCGCGGTCTGCCAACGCCTCCACCAGCACCTTACGGATCGCCCAGTGGAGCCGCTCCGCCGCCACCCGCGAGAGCCGCCTGGCGGCCTTCGTGGGGCGGATCCCGGCCTCGAACAGCGACTCGTCGGCGTAGATGTTGCCGATACCGGCGACGGCGTGCTGGTCCATGAGCACGCTCTTCACGGGCGCCGACCGTTTCGCCAGCAGCCGCCGCATCTCCTGGGGGTCGAACGCCTCGCCCAGCGGCTCCGGCCCCAGCTTGCCGACGACCGACGATTCATCCGCCACCAGCCACATCGTCCCCAGCTTGCGCAGGTCCACGTAGCAGAGCTCGCCGCCGTCGTCCAGGCGGAAGCGGGCCCGTAGATAGCGCTCATCGGGGCAGTCGTTGCGCGTGCCGTCCGCCTTAGGCGGAGGCAGGTCGTGCCTACCGGCAGGCAGGTGGATGAGGCCGCCGGTCATGCGCAGGTGGACGATCCAGGTGAGGCCGCCATCCAGCCGCAGCAGAAGGTACTTCCCCCGCCGGTCCAGCTCCTCGACGGCCCGTCCGGCCAGGCGGCGGCAGAACGACTCCGGCGTCTCGCTCTGCACCAGCCTGGGGGCGTCCGGCGATACCCAGGCTTCCACGACGGTGCGCCCGACGATGCGGGGCGTCAGGTCGCGGCGGATGGTCTCTACTTCGGGGAGTTCAGGCATTAGTACCCCCTATCGCCCTGAGCGCAGTGAAGATTAGCTCTCTGGCAGCGAGTTTAGGCGAGGCTGCCCGTTGCACTCGCTACATGGAACTGCAGCGACTTGATAACGATTAGCAGATAACGAGTTGTTAACCTCAACGTGGCCAGATCGCTGCTTCCGACCAAAAGTAACTCAAGCAGATTAGCCAAGCGATCAATATGGATTTTACGTAGCTGC
>CAJXNA010000131.1 GCA_913056415.1 uncultured Chloroflexota bacterium
TTCCGCCGGCTATCGGCGCACCCCCTTGTACTCGCGCTCGTCAGTTTGGTGCGCGGTAAGGCCCTGGAGCGACACTTCGGGAACACGGGAGGATCGTGCGAGTGCTCATTCCTCGAGGCCGTCGAGGAGCGGATACCCCGGTCGGTGGCCCGTGCCGCCATCTACACCAGGAGCGACCCCGTGGTCGACTGGCGAGACTGCGTGGAGGCCGATGCAGCCCTAAACATCGAGGTGAGTGGCACGCATGTCGGCCTCCCCATCAACGCTCAAGTCTACCGTGAAGTGGCCCAGCTTCTACGGTTGGTGCAACCCGTTCCTAAGCCCCGCTCCATCGACCCCCAGAGTGACTACGGTTTGCCCCTGGCCGCCTAGCGGGGAGGCGCCCCGCTGACGGAGTGGGCTAGGAACGGCCGCCGATTCGGGCCAGAAGCGAGCGCCAGTGACAACCGGCACAGAACCGGTACACCTGTACGACCGCGAACAGGATGACGCCGCCCCAGAGGTAGGCCGCCAGCACGTCGCTAGGCCAGTGCGCGCCCGCCCACACCCGTTGGAAGCCCGTCAGAACTATGAGCGCCAGGCTGGACCATTGCACCCATCTCCGTATCCGACGATTGGCGATGAGCTGCTCGGAGGCAAAATAGACGAGTCCCCACAAGAGCACCGCCCCCAGAACATGGCCGCTGGGAAAGGAGACCCCGCCCGCCTGTTCCGTGACGTCTACCTGGAATGGGGAGGGCCGTGGCCTCTCCACCAGCTCCTTCAGCAGAACTACTGAACCACGGGCGATCGCCGCCAGCACCACGAACAGCGCCGCCAGGTGTTGCCTTCGGAGCGCCATGACCGCCGCGATGGTTAGCGCGATCAGCTGAAATGTTGGCGAGAGCCCGACGCGAAAAATGAAATCACTGATCAGGTCGAGGCCGGGGAGCTGGACTGCCTGCACAGCCCGCGTGAGAGTCACGTCGCCTGGAGGGTATATGCTGAACAAAGCCAGTACCGTCAGGGCGATGGCCGCGACGAATGTCGCAAGCCACAGTCCCCACTGTTTGGGGCCGGTGCCTAATATGGTCTGATTGAGCGCAGCAGCTATGGTCATAACCCCTCCGACGGAGAGCGTTCGAATGACTGCCCTCCATAAGAATACACGCTAGGGCTCGCTCGGTGGATCGCCAGCTACCGTCGGCTCCGGAACGGTTGGAAGCTCGTCCCACACCTCCTGAAGCTTCACCACGTAGGCTGCAAGCAGGAATCCCGCCTCGATAACGCTGGGTGGGGCTCTCAACTCCCGCCAGCGCTGGGCCGGGGTTCCTACGGTCTCCGGCGTCTCCAGGCCACGTATGGCCTTCTCCGCTTCCTCTGGGTCCAGGCCACCGCTGTTTCGCACCTGCCGAAACGAGCTTCGTATCGCCCCAATCAGAACGGGTGGCCATAAAAGGCGCAACGGTTTGAGCATCGTGGAACCGATCCTCAGGACGATCTGCTCCTTGTCCTGTCTGATATACTTCGCGTATTAGCGACGAAAGCGCCGCGTAACACGGGGACTGAATCTAGCTTTGAAGGCAGAGTGATGCAGAAGGACTGGATGTTAGAACTTGCCGCCAAGTATGAAGACACCAGGCGGCAGTATCCTCAAGACAAATTGATAATCCTCTTCGACATTGACGGTACGATCCTAGATACCCGCTATATGGTACTCCACGTTCTGCAAGCCTTTGATAAGGAACATGCGACCCATCTCTTCCAAGAGCTTCAAGTCTCGGATATCAAGGTACACGAAAATCAAGTGGACCGTCTTCTGGCCGAGTTGCAAATTCCGACTCGGGAACAAAAAGAGATTCTAGACTGGTATAACCATCAACGTTGGACGCCAGAGGACATCCTTCACGCTCACAATCCTTTTCGTGGAGTACTTGAGGTCATTCGATGGTTTCAACTTCAGCCCAAGACGTTTGTCGGCCTAAACACAGGACGACCTGAATCACTGCGAAAAGACACATTAAGATCCCTGAATGAGTTGGGAACGGAGTATAAGGTTCGGTTCTCAAAGGCGCTCATCCACATGAATCCTTCTGGATGGGAACAGGAGGTGGAAAACGCGAAAGTTGCCGGGGTACGCTACTTTCAAGCAGCAGGCTATCGCGTCTTCGCCTTTGTAGATAACGAACCTGATAATTTGCGGGCAGTTTCACAAATCGATCCGTCGAAAGAGATCCTTCTTCTGCATGCCAACACGATATTTGAATCCAAAAGAACGAGTCTGCCTGCTCATACGGCCAAAGGGAAGACTTATGATTTAACGGAACTTATCCCGGAGAAAGCTCTCCCTAAGCACATTGAATTTGTTTGGCATGGCGTCAACGACGAGGTTAACCTACGTCAGTTTCTGGCCTCTGACATCAGTTGGGGCGAATTTGATGTCCGGCTAGACCCCGTAAGGAGCGAACTGATTCTACGTCATGACTCCTTTGTAGAAAACCCACTGGGCCCGGACGAAGAGTTGTTGACCTTGGATCGACTATTAGAGCGCCTCCATAAGGCAGGTAAGTCCGCCAAGTTCGACTTGAAGGCGGGGGGTACGGTGCTGGATAAAGTCCTGGAACGGGTCGATAGGTATGACTTTGCCGCGACGCGGTTGTGGTTCAACGGCAACGTCGAAAGATTACAGGACGGAGGCTTCAGGAGATTGGCCAGCGCACACCCGAAAGCCGTATTGCAATGCCCCGTGGATTATTTGGCCCCTCTAATTTGCAGCGCTCCGGAGACAGCCGGGGAGATGCTCGAAATGTTTACAACCTGGGGCATAAACCGCTTCTCCATCTCCTGGGAGACCCAGGACATGCGCACCTTTTTTGACCAGATGGATAAGTGGGGGTTCGAGGTTAACATCTACAAGGTTCCTGACTTGAATTCATTTCTGGAAGCTGTACTGCTAATGCCTCGCTCCATCACCACTGATTTCAATTTTCCCCAATGGCATTATTATGGAAGAGGCTCTGGGCAAGATAGTGAACAATACGAGTACTCTGTCCGGAAGCAGAGAAAGAGAACGTAAGCGGAGCTGGAACTTGACCCCTGAGTTCAATCCGCAGGCGTAGCGAGATCCGCTGTGAACTGAGTCCCAATGGCGGAGGCAGCGCTAATAGCCTAGTACACGGCCGCTACCCTCGGACCAGAGGGGCTTCGCCACCGTAGCCGCTCTTGGCGAATCGAGAGTTGCGGGAATTGAAGTGGTGTTTTGGCAGTGCCGTCAAAGTATCCGCTAGGGCTCGCTTGGCAGGCCGCCAACTGCGGTCGACTCCGGAGCGGCTGGAAGCTCGCTCCACACTTCCCGAAGCTTCACGAGGTAGGCTGACAGCAGGAATCCCGCCCCGATAATGTTGGTCGGGTCTTCAAGTCCGCCCGAGGGTGACCCCTCCGGTGCGAAGAAGTCGACTGCCAAAGACACGACCAGGAGTCCGATGCCCGTGGCCAGGAGCGGAAATGTAGCTCGAGATCGAAGGAGCTCGCCAAAGAAGATAGCGCCAACTGTGAGGCCTATGATCCCGTAGCCGAGAACGATCACATCGTCCGGGTTGTTGAGGAGGGGCACCGTCACGCCGAGGCCGTTCTCAAGCACGTCTCCTCCGCGCTCGTGCAGGCCGAAGTAGTCGTCGATGCCAAGCCATACCAACCCCAGGCCCGAGAGGATCCAGAAGAAGCTGCCCGGCGCATCCACCCTCTGTCCCGCCTGGGGCAGTCGCCAGAAGCGGGTGTAGATGTAGTACCCCGCAACACCAGCCAGCAGCAACTGGGAGGCCTTCAGCGTCTGCATCGGCCCGAACTCCCCGAACGTCGCTGACCGATTGTCCGTCACAATAAAGGCCGTGCCGGCGATGATCAGGCCCACCGAGTTCACCGCCAGTATGCCTCCAACCAGGCTCCAGTGCGGACGCAGGCTCTCTATAGCGTCTCTTACCCACGCCACCAGGTGATGCGGTCGCAGGAAATGCCAGCGACTCTGGACCATCCTGGACCCTACTCCTGGGCCGGAACAGGCCAGCCAGCAGGTGAGCACCGCCAGGTGCTGGCTTCGGTACAGTCCGAACGGCAGCTTTCGCAGCGCCTCGTCGAGCAGCACCGCCAGCAAGGGCCGGTTCTTGCGCAGAGGCTCGGCCACAAGGTAGGCGAAAGTACCCAGGCCCGGTAGCGCCGATCCCACCGCCACCGTAAGTGTGTGTATCTTTCGTGCCCCGCGGAGCTGCTCGTCCGACTCCCGTCTGATCAGCGCCCTTGCCTCCGACCTCAGCCGGAAGAACACCACCCAGCCGAACCGAGTGACGCTCCCGAAAGGGAACCGTAACGGAACGCTGATGGCGATGTGGGCCCCTAAATGCCCGAGCACGGCGAGTGTCTCCGGCGCCTCCAGGCTACGCAACGCCATCTCCCCTTCCTCTGGGTCCAGGCTGCCCTCCTCCACCAGCCGCTCCACTGCGCCGCGCGCCCAGTCATTCGCAAGCCTGCGTCCGTCTCGCGCCTGGCGAAACGCAGTCCTTAGCGCCCCGATCAGAGCCGGCGGCCACAGGAGGCGCAGGGGCTTGAGCACTACGGAGCCCACCTTCAGGACCAGCTGCAGCAGCCTGCCCCAGATGCGCAGCTCAGACTTCTGCCACACCTCGGCACAGTCTTGGTACTCATCGGTCGCAGCTTCAAGTTCTCGAAGGCCCTCGGGACCCAGGGCCGCTTCGATCTCGTCACGGTGCTCCTCGATATACTTGCGAGTCTTGGCGACGAACACATCGTCGAACACCGGGATCAACCCCGCCTTGATGGCGTCGATCCATTGACCGATCGGCATCATCGGGTTGACGACGCCTGATTCCAGGTCGATGATCTTGTAGCTTCCGTCCGGCGTCTCGATGAGGTTCCCGGTCGCCTTGGGGTTCAAGGCAAGGACCTGCCAGGTAGGCAGCCCTACCTCCTGAAAGAGAGGTGTGAGCTTCCGCAGGAACGCCCGTGCCCGCTTCTTGTCCTTGGGCACCTGCCCCTCGATAAGTTGGGTCACGAAAATGCATCCCTTCTCATCGCAGCGGATATCGAGGGTTGGGGCCACGTGGTCGGTGCCGAACCAGAACTTTGTCATCAGGCTGGCGATGGTCCGGCGCGCTTTGGCTGCTTGCAGGGAGGGCTCGTTACGAACGTAGGGGAAAGGAGCCTGGAACGCCAGCCAGTAAAGGAGTTTGACGACGAGAGGAGGACGGTATTCCTTGGTTGCGGTGGCGTGAACCCGGTCTAGAAGGACGCGGCTGGCCAGCCCGCCGGATACATCGGAGTGGGCTTCGTGGTCATCTGGATCCCTCGGTTGATCTGGGAACATGGGTCCTTCCATTCGTGTCCTGGTTTCGACATTATATACCCGCGTACCGGCGCTGTGTGCTCGATTCTGGAAGTTCCATCAGCCGCACTGCGGCAGCCCTGCTCGAGCAGGAGACGCTGGCACGGCCAGACATCGAGGGACTGCTCGCGGAGACCGACCAAGGGACTGAGGTCTACTGCGAAGAGGCGGAGGCGACTCTGGAGGCGTAGATCTCGGCCACAGATCGCTGGCTTTTCCCTGCGCCACGGCTTCTACGCGCCCCCACCTACGGCGACTAAGCCACCATCCGGGTTGCCCCGAACCGCGTGGTATCATTGCCTGACAAAGAGGCCGCAAATGCATTTCAACCACGTAACTCTGCTGGTCACCGACTTCGAGCGTTCCAAGGACTTTTATCAGACGCTTGGGCTCGTTCAGATCGTGGACTCCCCACCCAGGTACGCACGATTCAAATTCCCGGATGGCGACGCCACGCTGTCGATCGAGGTGACGGGAGCTCCGCTGAGCGGGGCGGCTAGCGCCCAACTCTACTTCGAATGTGAGGCGCTGGACGAGGTAGTGGCGGCCCTGAAGTCGAAGGGCGTGGAATTCGACCAAGAGCCAACTGACATGTCCTACCTGTGGCGGGAAGCGCACCTTCGCGATCCTGACGGCTGCGATATCCGTTTGTACGCCGCTGGTGATAACCGCTTGAACCCTCCGTGGAAAATCAAGGAGGCATGAGCCGGAAGATCGGAAGAGCACACGTCTGAACTCCAG
>CAJXNA010000132.1 GCA_913056415.1 uncultured Chloroflexota bacterium
TGTTCCCGGCTGCGGGGGCGTCAGGGCTCAGCGCTATCACGATGTCGCCCGCATCGGTCGTGATGACGGCGTTGTAGCCCTGGGTAACATCGATCGTCTTCTCCGGAGCGCCGAACGTCGGCAGCCCCTCCGGCGTTTCAACGACCTCCGGCAGCTCCTCTTCGTCGACGATCTCAGCCGGTCGCGAGCCGCTTGTGCTGCCGAGGCCAGGCGTGAGCCCGACAGCGGCCAGGCCGCCGATCATCGCCATGATGAACACGATGTAGAGAATCTTGGAGTTCCAGATCAGGTTGACGGGAAACGGGGGCTTCGCACGGCGCTCCCCAGTGTCTGACGCAAGCCGTCCCGAAAGCCGTCTTCGTCGCCTCTGTCGTCTAGCCAAGGTCTCACCACCTCCGCGATTTGATTCCTTCCCAGTATAGCAAACGGTGCTATTTCATCCGAGGTTTCATGTAACACGAGCGCGGTCAAAGCATCCTTAATTGATGAAATAAGAAGAAAGGGTTGGGTTTGCTAATTATGGCGATGGAGCAACGGACACTCCCACAGACCGAAGATGCCTGGGCTGACCTGAACGGTCGCTGGTTCTTCGCCTGGCGCATGGCCGCCGCCTGCGAGAGCGCCTTGAGGGAGGTTCACTTCGCCATGGGCCAGCAACGCGACTCAGACCGGACACAGGCGCTGGAAAAGGCCAGCCTGCTCCTGCGCGAGGAGCTTGTGCGATGGCTGCACCGCGGCGAGGCGCTCGACATGATAGTGGAGCGGCTGCCGCGAGAACCTTCCTAGGGTCGTAGTTTGGATATAGACTAGCCCAGCCATCGGCTGGGCCTTTCGCTTTTTAGATGGAACGGTTCGCCGTCGCCTACTCTTGGAGCGCGCTGGCGCTTCCCACTACCACCTTGGTGTCGTCCGGCTTCTCACATGATACTTGCAAGTGCGCCCGTTGTCGGGAGCCTTCCGGCGTAAGCGCCGTGACCTGACCGCGACAGGTGACCTGCTCCTTCTGCCAGAGCACGTTCACCAGGTTCACGCTCAGCCGGCCGCCCCCGTACCATCCGGCGCCAAAGCGCTCCGTCATCATCTGGGAGAGGAAGCATAGCGTCATCATCCCCTGGACCACGATGTCCGGGAAGCCCAGCGCCCGCGCCGCCTCGATGTCGTTGTGATAGTTCTTGGCGGGCCCGGAGAACTTCTGGCACATCTCCAGCGTGACGTCTTTGCTGGGGATATGTATATCCTCCAGCGGCTCCTGCGCGTTCACGTCAAAGCGCCGGTCGCTCCTCTTCTCCCGCTTCTTGTCGACGACGATCCCAGACCCCGCGTCCAGCAGGAAGCTCTGATGGGTGCGGCTGCGGCTCACGATCCGTCCGTCCGACCCGAAGCACGTTACCTCATTGACCACGTAGTCGCGGTCGCGCTTGACGTACCGGTCGACGATCAAGGAGCGGGTGGTGAGGGTGTCCCCCACCATGGCCGGTTGGAACAGCTCCCACTCCTGCTTGGCATGCAGATTGCCGTATATGTTCGGCAGGTACCAGCTTATGTCGCGGTACACCTCGGAATGCAGGATGAGCGCCGGCGCCACCGGCCCACCGAAGGTTGAGTCGCCGAAGTACCAGGGGTTCTCGTCCCCTACCGCCTCGGCGTAGTGCCGGACGAGCTCCGGCGTGATCTCAACCTCGCGCCCACCGTAGTCGCGTCCGACGTAGACCGTGTCTGTCCTTGTCCCCACCATGCGTCGTCAGTATAGCACCGTCATCGCAGCCAGAGGACGATCTGGCTAAGCGCTAACCGGCACCTCCTTGGGCCAAACGTCGTTCCAGGGCCGCTCCTGCTCGTAGGCGTATGACGCCTGAAAGATGAGCTCCTCCCGATGGCGCGGCCCCACGATCTGAAGGCCGCAAGGCAGGCCGGAGTCGGTGAGGCCCGCCCGCACGGTGGCCGCCGGGTGCCCGGACAGGTTGAACGGGTAGGTGAAAGCGGCCACGACCGCCACGGGGTTTTCGATGCGCTCTCCGTCCACATGGGCCGGCCCCTTGCCGCTCGCTTCGAACGCCTCTATGGGAAGGGTGGGCGTCATCAGCAGGTCGTAGCGCTCGAACAGATGCCAAAGATAGTTGACCAGTTCGGCGCGCTCGCGTTGCGCCTTGCCGTACCGCTCGGGCGTCATTCTCGCCGCCGCCTCGGTGCCCGTCAGGAACGCCCGCCCGAACTCCGAGCGGTGCTCCTCGATCTTATCGACGATCTTTGCGTACGTCTCCGCTCCGGATATCCGTGCCCAGACCTTCCACGGATCCGGGAAGCCGTCCTCCAGCTCCTCCACCTCATGCCCCAGCTTCTCGAACACGCGCACCGCCTTCTCCACCTCGCGCCGGACGTCCGTCTGCAGCCGCGCGTAGCCCAGCGTGGGGCTCCAGGCGATCTTGAGCCTGGCCGGAAGCTGCTCCAGCGTCTCCACGTAGGAGATGCCGGGGTGGGGCAGGGAATCGGGGTCGCCCGGGTGATGGCCCACAACCGCATCCATGAACAGAGCCGCGTCGTGGACCGTGCGGGTTATCGGGCCGTAGACAGCGGTATCGTTCCAGCCGAGCATCTTGAACGGGCCTTTCGGCACGCGGCCGAAAGTGGGCTTCAGGCCGAAGCAGCCGGTGTAGCAAGCGGGGATGCGGACGGAGCCGCCGCCGTCAGAGCCGGTGGCCAGCGGCACCATGCCGGAGGCGATCGCCGCCGAGGTGCCGCCGCTGGAGCCGCCGGGCGTGCGCTCCAGGTCCCAGGGGTTGCGCGTGACCCCGAACAGCAGGTTCTTGGTGAACGCCGTGTACCCGAACTCCGGCGCGTTGGTCTTGCCCAGCAGTATCGCGCCCGCCTTCTTCAACCGCTCCACCTGGACGGAGTCCCGGTCCGGCCAGTTGTCCTTGTAGGGCACCGAGGCATGTGTGGACGGGAACCCCTCGGCGTCCTCCAGCTCCTTCACGCCGAAGGGGAGCCCAGCAAGCGGGCCGACATCCTCACCGCTGGCGATGCGGTCCGCAGTGGTGCGGGCGTCCGCCAGCGCCTCCTCAGGTCGCATGGCGATGAAGGCGTTGAGGGCAGGATTGACCTGCTCGATGCGTTGGAGGGAGGCCTCCATCAGCTCCACGGGCGAGAGCTGGCGCGAGCGAATCGCCGCCGCGAGTTCGTAAGCAGGTTTGAACCAGAGCTCAGACATGGGCATTCCTCTCTGTCAGGCGTATGCGTTGGGACGCGCGATGGCATGATACACCAAAGGCGTCGATAGGTGAATTTAGCCGATGGTGGTATGGACCAGATCTGCTTGCTGAGGTTCGGCCTGATGCCCGGCTTCTCGCTGGTCCTGGGATTGTGCCGCCGCCTTCTTCTGCCGTCGGTAGACTCGCTGCCGACAAGCGGCCCCGTGAGCTTTCGCCTGCGGCCTCTTCCCTTCCAGGGGCTGCCCACATCCCACGCAGAATCGCGTTACGGTTTGTGACAGTAGCGGGGGGATCGAGGCGGTTTCGTCGCTAGCCGTTATGCTTTCAGCGAGGAGGAGAGCCTCCACCTGGGATAGCAGCGTTGCACATTCTCTACCTGGCGTTACGGTTTGGTCGTTATGGCTCGTCTTCCGGTTTTTCCGCGGAGTTACAGGGGTCCAGTGCCTCTCAAAGATGAGCGCGGCGCTGCCGTTGGACGGCGCGGCGCTCCAATAGCCGTGGGGCTCATCTAGCGCCATGGAAGCGACAGGAGTCCAGTGCCTGCGTAAAGCGGGCGAGCGCGAACCCGTAGCTGGGACCGGGATCCAGTAATCAGGCGACGGCACCTTAGCCCTCTGCTCTGCGGAAACCGTAACGCTGCGCCGAGTTTCTGCCCAGGTGCAACGTTTGTCAAGACCTTTCCGGCCTCTGGCGATGAATCTCTGACCCAAAGGTAAACAGACAAAATCTGGGCCCCTGGCCGTGAGCAAGCTACCATGTCAACTGCAGACGGATCAGTGGAGAGAACCGTGCGGCAGACGCCTCACGACGCCCCCACCCAACAGCCGGTACGGCCACCATCTCCGGTGCGTACGGGGCCTGGAACTGCCGGCGCCTGACACAAATGGTACCCCCGACAGGACTCGAACCTGCGCACCCGGCTCCGGAGGCCGGTGCTCTATCCAACTGAGCTACGGGGGCCCGCGTACATCTTAGTCCCAGCCTGTGTGCCCATCAAGACGCCTTCCAACGGTTGACATGTCACGCTGCTTCGGCCATCCTGCAAGTGGCATCCCCGTCATGTCAGAAGCCGAAACCCCGCGCTCCAGCAAACTCCAGCGATTGGAAGCCCTCTCTCAGCAGATGCTGGCGGAGCGGCGACTGCTCATCGCCAGCAACCGCGGCCCTCTGGAGTTCAGCCTGGAAGATGATGGGTCGCTGACCAGCAAGCGTGGCGGCGGTGGCATGGTGACGGCCCTCATGTCAGCTACACGTTTCGTGCCGGCCGTCTGGATCGCCACCGCCATGACGGACGGAGACCGGCGCGCCGCCGAGGAAGCGAAGGGCGCCCTCATTGAGGTCCCCGATAATGAGATATCCGTCCGCTTCGTTGTCGTGCCCCGGAACGTCTACCAGAGACACTACTACGTCTTCTGCAACCCCCTGCTCTGGTTCCTCCAGCACTACATGTGGAACACCCCTCGCACCCCCAACATCGGCCGCGCCGTCTACGAGGCCTGGGAGAACGGCTACATCCCCGTTAATCAAGCGATCGCCGACGCCATCGTCAGCGAAGCGAAGAACGATGAGCGCCCTCCGTACGTCCTCCTCCAGGACTATCACCTCTACCTTGCCACGGCGATGGTCCGCAAGATGGTGCCGAAGGCCACGATCCTTCATTTCACTCATATCCCCTGGCCGGGGCCGCGCTACTGGGGCATAATCCCAGAGTTCATGCGCAAGACGATCCTCACGGATATCTGCGCCGCTGACATCGTCGGCCTTCAGACCGATAGCGATGTGCTCAACTTTCTCCACTGCTGTGAGTCGATGCTAAAAGGCGCCATCATCAACTTCCAACTTCGGCACGTAACCTTCAATGGACACACCACCGCCATCTGCAACTATCCGATCTCCGTGGATGCCCCCGGCCTGCTCCAGTTCGCTCAGAGCGACGAGGTCAAGCAATACGCGGATCAGCTCCAGACCCGGCTCAGCGGACGGACCATCGTCCGCGTGGACCGCTCCGAGCCCAGCAAGAACGTCGTTCGCGGCCTGCGCTCCTTCGAGCTTCTGCTGGATCGCTATCCCGAATATCGAGGCGAAGTGACCCTCCTCCAGTTCCTCGTCCCCTCCCGCAGCGAGCTAGGCGTCTACCAGACCTACACCGACGAAGTGTTCGAGGCGATAGACTCCATCAACGATGGCTACGGCAACAACGAGTGGCAGCCCGTCCACACCTTCTACGAGAACAACTACGCCCAGGCGATCGCCGGGATGTGCCTCTACGATGTCCTGTTCGTGAACCCGCTCATCGATGGCATGAACCTCGTCTCCAAAGAGGGCCCTCTGGTGAACGAACGCGATGGAGTGCTCGTCCTCTCGGAGCTCGCCGGCTCATACGAGCAGCTCTCGGAGTACGCCCTCGGCGTCACTCCCACCGACCTCGAGGGCTCGGTACGAGCGCTCCGTCAGGCTCTAGAGATGCCACCGGATGAGCGGCGCCTGCGGGCCGCGGCTCAAGGTGACTTCGTCATCGCGCTCTACAACCCGATCTCCAAAGCCCGACCGTGGCAGCTCGGCGCCGCCTTCGATGGCCGGATCGTCCAGCGTTTCCTGAAATTCCTCCTCCCCTATCGGGCGCGCCTGGCGGTGGCCCTGGCGGCCGTCGTGGCGAGTGATCCGGGGGACATCGCCAAGTTCGTGGCGAACTGGAACCAGGACATCGGGGAGGAGGCCTGGGTGAATGAGGGACTGTCCGAGGTCGCGGCGGAGCTGGCGGGCTACCCGACCCAGTTCGTCGACGGCTTTCTCCGGAGACCCGAGACACAGCTCAACTGGTGGCCCGAC
>CAJXNA010000133.1 GCA_913056415.1 uncultured Chloroflexota bacterium
TCGTAAGCGTGTTCGTGAACCCCTCCCAGTTCGGCCCCGGCGAGGACCTCGACGCCTACCCGCGCGACCTGGAGCGCGACCTCCGCCTTCTGGATGCCGAGGGCGTGGACGTCGTCTTCGCGCCCACGGTCGAGGAGATGTACCCGCCCGGCTTCGACGAATGGGTCGAGGTGCGCGGCCCTCTCACCGAGACCCTGGAAGGCGCCTTCCGGCCGCAGTTCTTCCGTGGCGTCACCACCGTTGTGGCGCGGCTGTTCCGCATCGTCAGGCCCCAGCGGGCCTACTTCGGCGAGAAGGACGCCCAGCAGCTCCGCGTCGTTCGACGCATGGCGGAGGAGCAGCGCCTGCCGGTGGAGATCGTGGCCGGGCCCACGCTGCGGGAGCCGGATGGCCTGGCGATGAGCAGCCGCAACGCCTACCTGACGTCGGAGGAACGGCAGGCGGCGCTGGTGCTGCCGCGTGCGCTGGAGCTGGGCCGCACGATCGTCGAATGCGAAGGAGTCCGAGATGCGGACAGGCTGAAGGAGGCGCTGGCAGACTGCATCCGCCGGGAGCCGTGGGCCCGCATCGACTACGTCGCCGTGACGGACTACGAGACGCTGGAGGAGCTGACCGCCATCGACCGGCCCGCGCTGCTCCTGCTGGCGGTGCGCATCGGCTCCACGCGCCTGATCGATAACACGACGCTGGCTCCCCCGCTCACCCTGAGCCCGTCGAAGGGTCACCCTGAGCCCACGATGTAGGGGCGACCCTGCCTGCCGGTAGGCAGGCTTCAGGTCGCCAGGGGTGGGGGTGGAGCCCTGAAGCTCATTGCAGTCCCGCGCACCAAAGCATGCCCGCCTACGGAGGGTACGCGGCTACAGATGATCGAAGCCGCCGACTTCAGTCGGCGGTGTACACTCCTTCCCCGAATTCGTATCTAAAATCGCCCCGTTGCCGACCGTTTGCCGACCAAATGTTGACACCCGCCCAACCCAGGCGCACAATCGCGGGCGGTAGTATTGTAGCCGTTTGACGGGGGGCTGCCAGCACAGGGAGCAGTTATGAATCAGCAAGGCGACCGTTCCATCAACCCTGACCTCGAAGGGTTCATAAAAGCATTCCAGCTTGAGGGATGGACGTTTATTGAGGCAGGCGACGCTGAGGCTGAATTTGAACGTCCGGCCCTCCGCGTGTCTGCATGGTGGAATCTGGCGAGCCCACTCGTCTACATATTCTTGGGGACGTTGGGCTGGCTCAGGGGGCTGCACAAGGCTGTGGATCGGCTTCACATTCAGGTCACCGAAGATGGCGAGCTAGTCAGAGCGCGAGAGCTGGTTCGTATGTCCGACTACGACAGGGCGGTTGAGCTGAATCCCGGAGATGCAGATGCCCACTACAGGCGAGGAATCTCCCATCATGTGCTTGGGCAAGATGAGCTAGCCATAGCTGACTTTGACCGCGTCGTTGAGCTCGACCCTAACAATACGGATGGATATTACAGGCGAGCGATCGCTCGGGCCGATAGCGGTGCCGTGGAGGAAGCCATCGTGGATTTGCAGCAAGCGCTATCCGTATCCGAGGATCCCGACGACAGGGCTGAAATTGAGGAGCTCATGGAGGACCTGCGTCCCCGTTGACACCCGCCTAGCCCAAACCTCTCAGGGCAGCACCGCGTCAAACGCCGTCCGGCGTCCGTCCCGCATGCCCCAGCCTTCAGGCTGGCGTGCCGCTGGCTCCTCCGCCCACCGCCCCCGCGCCGCGTTGTGATAAAATACGGCTGAACCCATGGGCGGACATTCGCACTGGTCCACGATCAAGCGCCAGAAGGGCGCCTCCGACGCCAAGCGCGGTCAGCTCTTCACCAAGCTCTCGCGCGAGATCACCGTATCCGCCCGCGAGGGGGGCGGCGACCCGAGCATGAACTCTCGCCTCCGCCTCGCCATCGACAAGGCGCGCGAGGGCAACATGCCCGCCGACACGATCAAGCGCGGCATCGAGCGTGGCGCTGGCGGCGGCGACGCGTCCGCCCTCGTCGAGACGACGTTCGAGGGCTACGGCCCCGCTGGCGTCGCCATCATCATCCATGTAGTCACCGATAACCGGAACCGCACCGTCTCCGAGATCCGTACCACCCTCGCCCGTAACGGCGGCAGCCTGGGTGAATCTGGCAGCGTCGCTTGGCAGTTCGATAGCGTCGGCTTCATCGCCCTCGACGTGGGCGATGGCGACCCGGAAGCGGTGGCGCTTGCCGCCATCGACGCCGGCGCCCAGGACGTCCGCACGGAGGACGGCCGCCTGGAGGTCTACACCGCGCCCACGGAGCTGGTCAAGGTAAGAAAGGCGCTGGAGGAGGCCGGCCTCTCCGTCTCCACCGCTGAGCTCTCCATGCTGCCCAAGAACACCCTGGCGTTGGACGAAAGCTCGG
Organism: uncultured Chloroflexota bacterium; assembly: GCA_913056415.1. GTDB lineage: Bacteria > Chloroflexota > Dehalococcoidia > SM23-28-2 > RBG-16-64-32 > JADFNQ01. The sequence continues at coordinate 2,408 of CAJXNA010000133.1, forward strand.
CCGGGCAGGTGCTCCGACTCCTCGATATCCTGGAAGACCTGGATGACGTCCAGAAGGTGTACTCCAACGCGGACTTCCCCGATTCCGTCCTCTTGGAGTACGCCGCGGCTCAGTAGCCCCCAAATGTAGTTTACTGGTGGCCGATTGACGGACACAGACGCCCTTATCGTCCTCGGCATAGACCCCGGCATCTCTGTCACCGGCTACGGCCTCGTCCGGCTCGAAGGCCGCGACTACACCCCCTTAGACTTCGGCGCGATCCGCTCGTCGGACCGCCTGCCCCGAGGCGAGCGGCTGCTGGCGATACACCGCGGCCTGCTGGAGGTGATCCGGCGCTCGCGGCCGCACGAGGTGGCGGTCGAGGACTTCTACGCCGGGCACATGCGCGCCGCCGTCGCCGTGGGGGAGGCGCGGGCGATGGCGCTGCTGGCGGCGGCACAGGCGGAGCTGCCCGTATCCCTGTACAAGCCGCTGGAGGTGAAGCAGTTCGTGACCACCTACGGTCAGGGGAGCAAGGAGCAGGTGCAGGAGATGGTGCGCGCGCTGCTGGGAATGGACGAACCACCAGAGTCCGCCGACGCCGCCGACGCCCTCGCCGTCGCCCTCTGCCACTGCCTCAAGCGCCGCAGCAACCTCCTCGAGCTGTCGCAGTGAGCCCCATCGCCCGCCTCACCGGCGTCGTCGCCGAGCGCGGCCCCGACTGGCTCATCGTGGACGTGAACGGCGTCGGCTACCTGGTGCACGGCCCCATAGGTACAGTCGCCGGCGCCAAGGTGGGGGCTGAGATCGCTCTGCACACCCACTTGACCGTGCGCGAGGACGATATGACGCTGTACGGCTTCGCCTCCACGGAGGAGCGCGGGCTCTTCCAGACGCTCATCGGAGTGAGCGGCGTCGGCCCCAAGGTGGGGCTGGGGCTGCTCTCCATCATGCCCGTCGACGAGCTCTCATACGCTATCGCATCCGGGAACGCGGCGGCGCTGTCACGGGCGCCCGGCGTGGGGCAAAAGCTGGCGAGCCGCATCGCGCTGGAGCTGCGGGACAAACTGACGGCGGAGCCCCGACCTGTCGGGGTCCAGGGCGACTCGTCGGACGTGGTCGCCGCGCTGATGGGGCTGGGCTACAGCCAGTCGGAAGCGCTGGAGGCGGTGGCCAAGAGCGAGCTGCCCGCGGACGCGCCCGTGGAGGACAAGGTTCGGCTGGCCCTCAGCTACTTCGGGCGGGCCAGAGCGGGTGGGTAGTAGAGCGACCTCATGGACGTAGTCGCCATCCCCCTCAGCCTCATCGTCTGGCCGGCGTAACGACCCTCGGCTACGCTGAGAGGACGACTGGCAGGGCTCGCCGCTTCCCGGCCGGCTCCTAGCCGGCCTTTTCCGGCGCTGTCTTCGCCTCGAGCGTGATGACCTGATTGCCACCCTGCGATTTGGCCTTGTACATCGCCCTGTCCGCTTTGTCGACTAGCCGAGATGGTTTGTCCAAGAGCTACTTCCTGCACTGGGCGACACCGATGCTGACCGTCACTCCGATCGCATGGCCTGGAGGTGAGTACAGCGTCGCCTTCTCGACCGCCTGCCGAAACTCCTCAGCGAACGCCATAGCCTGGCCTGCTGACCTGTTGGGCAGGACGAACAGGAATTCGTCGCCGCCGTAGCGCCCCACGATCTCACCGTCGCGACAGGTCTGCCAGCCTAACGAGGCCACCAACCTGAGGATGTCGTCCCCAAACAGGTGGCCGAACCGGTCATTAACCGCTTTGAAGTCGTCAAGGTCCGCTAGAACCAGTGACAGGGCGCCGTCGCCGTTTTGGCTGTGGGTCGATTCACCGTCGATCGCCTCGTCCAGATAGCGGCGGTTCGGAATACCGGTCAGCGGGTCCGTGCGGGCCAGACGGTACTCGATGCTCATGCTCTCCTGAAGCTTCTCCCGCGAAGAGCGGAGTTCATCATATATGTCCAACCCCTTCAGGGTCATCGCTACCTGAGCCGCCAGCCCCTCCAGCAGCTCCTCCTCGGCCCGGTCAAGGCTGTGAGGCGATAGGCTGGTCAGTGATATCAGCCCCAGAACCTCGTCTTGAAACACCAGAGGGAATGTGGCCATGGATGCCAGGAGGCCCTTACCGGACAGCAGGTATCGTACCTGCTTGGGGAGCCGCTCGTCCTTGGCCATGTCCCTGTACAACACCGCCTTCTTGCCGCGGGCAAGGGCGATGATGACGTCGTCCAGCTCCCCTTTTTTATAGGATCGGGAGACCGGGTGCTCTGAATACCGGCCCAGATTGAGGACGCGATAGGCCAGCCTTTGTCCGCTGGGCTCCAGGACGCTGATTGCCACGTTGTCGAAGCCGCTGGCCCCCGCCACCGCCGTCGCCAGCTCTGCCAGCACCTGTTCCTTTTTCTGGGTTCGTCCTACCACCCGCGCTATGTCGGCCAGCGCGTGCAGCTGCTGTCTCTGCCGGCTCGAACGATCAGAGTCGATCAGCCGCGTCACCAGGGGGGCCAGGACGGGCGTCACCAGCTCCACGAAGGCGATATCAGACCGCTTCAGCCGCCCGCTGAGCTCGCCTACGATCAGCATCTCGGCGTTCCCCTCCGGCATCGGGATCAGGGTTGCGATGTGGCTACGCGTCACCCCGGGCCGGGCCGCCACCACATCGTAGACACGCCTCTCGACAACGTTGAAGGCGCAGGAGCTCGCCTGCTCAGCCATGAACCGATTGAGCAGCCAGTAGCCTTCCTGCTTTATCTCATAGTCGTTAGGGTCTCCGGGCTCACCCAGCTTGCGGAACCAGTCATCTCCATAGAGCAGGAATGCGGCGTCGGCCTTAAGCGCTTCGCGGATCGCCTTAGAGGCATCCTTCAGGCAAGCCGCCGCCTCTTCCGGGCAACGCCGGGCTGCTCGGGCTACCTCTTGCAGTACTGATAACGTGTTCAAGCTTCTCCGTGCCACGCGGTGGGTTCCGATAAAACGGTTGTCTGACCTTATAGATGGCGTCTGCTGCCCTAGCGTTACCGGCGCTTCTCCCGTTTTTTACCCGAACAATGAGAAAGTAGGAGAAAGCAGGATAAAGGAGGGAGCATTGAGCAGGTTCGCGGCATGTGCACCCACACCCACCGCCACCCCCGGCTTCCGCCTCGTTGCCGACTGCGGGATGACCGGGTGGCTACTGCTTCGCCGTTGGCTCGGTTAGAGCGAGCGTCGCAGCGTACGTATCCCCGGCGTCCGGTACACGGACTCGAACTCCGGGTTATGCCTCTCCGCGACCACCGCGAACCCGTACTTCTCGTACGCGCGCTGCGCCGGGTCGTTTCCGATGAAGACGCTGATGTCCGCCACCGTTGCGCCGCGCCTGCGGCCGCGCTCCAGCATCTCCTCCATGAGGCGGTCGACGAGCCCTCTGCGGCGGAACTCCGGCAGGGTGGCGACGTTCTCGACGATCCAGGCGCCTGGTGCGTGCTCGGACGAACAGTGCACTATGGCGCCGGCCCGCTGCCAGCCGGCGG
>CAJXNA010000134.1 GCA_913056415.1 uncultured Chloroflexota bacterium
TTACGGTCATGGAGGCGCTGGAGCGCGCGCGATACCATGGTCCGGTCGAGATTGTTTCGACGCGCGCAAATCCCAATATTTCAGAAGTGCAGGAAGCGGTGGATCGCCGCCCCGCCACGCGCCGGCTGATCGACCTGCCCGACCTCGCCGACTTCTTCGGCGTGGACGCCGAGTCGCTGGCCGCCGTCAACGGCTACACGCTGGACGACTTCCTCCAACCGGGAGATGTGCTCATCATCCCGGAATAAGAAGAGAGGAGGCGCCCATGCCTGCCCGCCATAGCTTCCCCGACTCCAGCGGCCCGCCAGGCCGAGGCGGGACCGCCCCAGCCGCCGAGTATCGTCCCCTGATCCGCGACATGCCCTCCAGCGAGCGGCCACGAGAGCGGCTGCGCCGGATGGGCGCCGCCGCCCTCTCCAACGCTGAGCTGCTCGCCATCGTCCTCCGCACCGGCGCCGCCGGCGAGAACGTCGTCGCCCAGGCCACGCGGCTGCTCTCCCGCTTCAGCGGCCTGACGGGACTCGCCCGCGCCTCCGTCGGCGAGCTGTGCGCCGAGCACGCCATCGGCGAGGCCAAGGCCGCCCAGATGCTCGCCGCCCTCGAGCTCGGCCGCCGCCTCCTCGCTACCCACCCAGACGAGCGCCCCGTCGTCCGCACCCCCGAGGACATCGCCAACCTCCTCCTCGCCGATATGGCGCTGCTGGAGCAGGAGCACCTGCGCGTCGTCCTGCTCAACACCAGAAACCAGGTGCTGGCCGCGCCGGAGGTCTACAAGGGCACCGTCAACGCCACCCACGTGCGCGTCTCCGACCTGTTCCGCGACGCCGTGCGCGAAGGCTGCCCCTCCATCATCGTCGTCCACAACCACCCCTCGGGCGACCCCACACCCAGCGCCGACGACGTGGCGATGACCCGCCAGGTGGCGGAAGCCGGCGCCCTCCTCAACATAGACGTCCTTGACCACATCGTCCTCGCCCGCAACGGCTTCGTCAGCCTGCGCGAGCGGGGCCTGGGCTTCCCCGCGGACTGAGTCCTGCGCGGGGCCCCTTGCCCTAGGCCGAACAACAGGCCCCGGTTGACCTCAAGCCCCGAAATGCTAGTATGAGGCTCAGTGCCGCCCCCTATCTGCCATTTCCCAAAATTCCCGCTCTGCGCTCGATAGGAGCAGCTACCTGGGAGGAGCAGCCTTGAACTGGCATTTGGACGTCAATCCTATCGAGGAAAGACAGGAGATTCTGGACGCCGTAAAGCGGCTGGAACCCTGGTACCATTCCTTCAACCTCGCCGATTGGCTCAAGATCGAGGGGATCCATGACGGTGACTCCGTCCTGGCCTCGCTGGACCGCCTCGGCTTCCCACGCGATTTCTCCGGCAAGACCGTCCTGGACGCGGGCTGCAACGCCGGATACTACAGCTTCGTGGCCAAACGCAGGGGCGCCGAGCGTGTGCTGGGGGTGGAACTGGACCCCCACTACGTCCGGCAAGCGCAGCACCTCTCCAACCTCCTTGGGCTTGACGTACAGTTCATAAACGACGACGCCCACAACGTCGATGCCAGCCTCGGAACCTTCGACATCGTCATCTGCACAGGACTGATGTATCACATACCGGACCCGACGAACGTGCTATCGAAGCTGGCTGCCGTCTGCACTGACACGATCCTTATCGAAAGCGAGTTCCTCCTCGACCCTGCCCTCACCTCCATGGGCAGGTTCATCGAGGGCGCCTACATGGGTGATCCGACCAATTGGTGGATATACGGGCCCCAGTGCCTGGAGGGTATGGTGAGGGCGGCCGGCTTCGGGAGCGCAGAGTTCCGGGGCTTCTACTACGAACCGCACAGCGAAAAGAGCCCAGAAGGCATACCCAAAGGGGGAAGAGGCTTCTTGATCGGCAAGAAGCATTGACGGTAGCCCGCCCAGCCGCATCTCCCTCTAGATCCCGCCGGGCCACAGGTTTCTTGACTCTCGCCGATGAGGTGGTATGAGACTCTATCTGGCCAACATCGAGCCTTGGATCTTCCCCAATCGGGGAAGCGCGATCCTATGCGAAAAAGGCCTTGAAGTTGCCGGCAACTGGTTGGATCCCCCCTTGTACCGCGAGCTAGATGAGTTCTCCCCTGACGTGGTGGTATACGGCCCTCACCGGCGCGTAGACGCACTCGCGCTCCATAAAGAAGACGTCCTCCGCACGCCAACCGTCCTGTGGGCCCTCTATCCGGACTACATCACGGGCTGGGACCGGGGGAAGAACGCGCATGAAGACGGTTTCCTGGAGTCCGTAGCCGTTCTCATGCCCTATTTCAAGAGACATCTTGCGCAGAGCGTATTTACCAAACGTCTCTTGGAGGAGCGCATCGATGGCTACCAGTTCCAGGTCTGCTTCCTCGGCATCGACCTCGAGGGCATAGACCGCTGCCGGCGCGAGAACGGGGCCCAGCGCTCCGGCCTGACGGTCTTGTGGCAGCACCGCTGGCGCACCGACAAGAACCTCCAGGGAGCGTTGGACGTCATCGAGAGCCTGGCGGCCAAGCATAGGGACGTGAAGTTCATCATCGGTCGGAAAGAGGACTGGGATGAGCCATTCTGGGTCCCTCAGAGCCTCAAAGACTACTACGCAGACGCCGCGACCAGGCTCAACCGGCTGGGCAACGTACAGTTCATACCCCGGTTTGAGACCCAGGTCGACTACTGGCGTTTCATCTCCGGGATAGATATCGCCTTCTCCTGTTCGTACCACGAGACCTTCGGCATCGCCATGCTGGAGAAAGCCTACGCCGGCGTCGCCTGCGTCGTCCCCAACACCGTAGCCTATCCCGGAATTCACAGCGGAGCGCTCCTCGTGCCCCATCGTCAGATCGCTTCGGCGGTGGACAGATTGATTCGGGAGCCCCAGCTTCGAGCGGAGGTGACCCAGCGCTGCCGGCAGAACGCCAGCAAATACGATGTGAGCACCACGGCCCAGAAGCTCGCGGAAGTGATTGCGGGAGTAGGACATGACCAGTTGTCTTTGGGATACAGGCGTGCATAGGGCGATGATGAGTCCCTTCAACATTGACGTCCCGATGCGGGAGACATTCCCCACTCTTCAGCTCTTCCATGAGAAGGCCAACCGTGTCAATGCTTCGTCATCTCTTTCTCCACGATGTTCCCGTGTCGGCATTCATCCTGTGCTCAAGGCCCCCACCACGCTTCCATCCGCACTCTTGGTGATCTCTTGTGAGATCGGTGCACTCTGAGGTTCGTAGGCGCCGGGCGCTGCAATCTACTTATCGACCTCTCTAGGGCGAGGGTCTAGCGCTGAATCGCAGTCGCCCGAACGCGGTGTCGTTGAGCCTCATAACGCTACGCAGCCTCCTGCGCCGACTGTCCGTAGCCGATCGCTTGATACTCTTCTCCGGTCACCCACAGACGGTGCAGGAGCACCGAGAGCTTGCGCGCCACGGCAACCGCCGCACGCTTCTTCGCGGCTTTGCCGCCTCGCGCCGCGAGCTTCTGACCGAAGCGACGAAGCTCCGTATCTGGTCCAAAGGGCCCCAGGATGTATTGCGCCGCCCCCACCAAGTAACGGCGAACCAGCTCATCGCCCGCCTTGGTAATCCGCAGCTGAGGTTGCTGCTCTCCCGACTGTCTCGAGCGGGGCCGAAGGCCAAGATAGGCCCCCACGGTCCGGCTCTTCGCGAAACGGCTCGGGTCTTCCAGCGTCAGCACGAACCCCAGCGCGGTCAACGCGCCCACGCCCTTCACCTGGCGAAGCACTCCTGTCTCGGGGTAGCGGTCTTTGCACAGCTTCTCCGCCTCTCGGTCCATGCGGCGAATCGCTTGCGTCAACCGAGCGATCATCTCCAACATCACCGATTGCCCTGGGAAGAGGTCCTTGCTGAACTGCTCACGAACGCGCCGAGGGAACGCCTCCGTCGAGCTCGAAGGCATCCGGTGGCCAAGCGACTTCGCGAAGCCACGAACCTGGTTGACCAGCTGTGTGCGGGAACGAACCAAGCCATCGCGAGCCAGCAGCAGGATCCGATCGTGCTGCGCTCTTTCCCCGCGATGAACGATCGGCTTCAGCAAGCCGGGGTCGACTCGACCCAAGCGTGCCAACAGCTCCGCATCCACTTCGTCGGTCTTTGCGTCGTTTTCGGCAATCAATCGCACCCGCCTCGGGTTCGCGATGATCACTTCGTGTCCGGCTTGCTCGACCAAGCGACTGACCCATGGAGAGTGCGTCCCCACTTCCAGCACCACGCGACTGGATTCGAATCCCGCCATCGTCCGACCCAGTGCCGACATCGTCGTCGCCACGCGGAAGGTCTCCTCCACCTCGCCCGAACCCGTCAGAACGCACCCCACGGTGTGCTTGTCACCCAGATCCAGTCCGATCGTCAATCCACTCACTGTCGTGATATCCTTACCCATGCCAGTCTCCTCCTTGGGCCCCACTTCGTGGTGAGCCCGTATTTGATTGGAGATCTCACGATACTCCGTTGAGGAGGCTGGCCTTCTCATCTCATCTACTTAACGGAATGCCTCTTATCGGACCTCTCGAAAACGCGGCTTGAAATCCCTACCCGCCCAGCGGGCCAGTAGTTTTTTCGTTGACGCCAATTACTTAGGTGGATTCATAAGTCTCGATTTTCGGGGAATCAGCCTTTGATCGTTTTCCAGTCTTGTCCTTCAAACGCGCCCGACGCAGTATTTGCTGATTTCTCTTGGTTTGCGGATTATAGCGATCCCAAATTACCTTCATGGCCATGAGGGCAAGGGGGACGTGCAGCATAAAGACGGTCAGCGTAATCAGTGCCTCAGCCGTATTCCAGTTCACCGACCCATCGGGGAGAATCTCGCCGGTTCCAATTTGATAAGGGATCACATAGTACTTCAACAACAATAAAGGCATCGCAGTTCCGTAAACTATCAAGTGACCTGCCCCCCTGAAATCGGTCCAGATCTAAAGTGAGTGATTGGGTCTGGGATCAAGGAAGAGGGGATGGGATGGGTCGAAAGCGACACACGCCGGAGCAGATCATCCGCAAGCTGCGAGAAGCCGAGATCGCACCGGCCCAGGGGCAGACTACAGCGGAGGTCGCACGCAAGCTCAGCATCACGGAACAGACCTACTACCGCTGGCGTAAGGAGTTCGGGGGGTTGCGTCTTGACCAGGCCAAGCGCTTCAAGGAGTTGGAAAAGGAGAACGCCCGGCTCAAGAGGCTCGTCGCGGACCAAGCGCTAGACAACGCGATCCTGAAAGAAGTCACCTCGGCGAAACTTCTGACGCTAACATGGAGCCAGCGACTAACGTAGAGAGTGGTACGACGACTGGGGGCGGGTCACAGGCCCAGAATAATGGTGAATCCGGCAAACTGCTGTAAACGGCGGCTCTGAAAGCGGTGTCCAAAATAGTCGGCCACGGTGGGTACACGGCTGCGCCGCAAATAGACTCCAAAAAACAGTGTGCCAAGCATGTAGCCGGTTACGGCAATACCGGGGAAAAGCAAATAGGCGCCAAACTGGCCATCGTAGGTAAACGCCGCCTCGCCCATGAATATGGACGTACTCATCACGCTGGCAACCAGGGTTCCCAGAATCAAAAGCGTAGGTGCTCGCCGTCCAGCGACAAAATAGTCATCGAGTTTTCTTACGCTGCGTCCGGCATAACTGCCGATCACGACATAAATCAAAATGCTGACGCCGATCGTTACGGTAAAGAGATCCATAGTTGGTTGATAGGAAAAAGAAACTGCGTTTTCAGAAATGTCCGATAATAGGCATTCGGTCGAGTAGCTGAAGCGTGGAGAAAGACCCCCCTCGCATTGGGGGAAGTTCGCGAGTACGAGGTACGGGAGCGGTCTTCGCCAAGTCCGATC
>CAJXNA010000135.1 GCA_913056415.1 uncultured Chloroflexota bacterium
CTGGCTGGTTTTCCTGGCTCTCCTAGCCCAGGCCGTCGTGATCTACGTCGACTTTGGGGACGCGGATGTACTACGCAGGTTCGTCTTTCCTGCCTCGTACGTTCTCCTGCTGGTGTTCGTCGTCCTGAACCGGCGACGGGTAGGCTTCCTGGTAATCGGCATTGGTATGCTCCTGAACTTATTGGTCATCGTGGCCAACGGAGGGCTGATGCCTATCGCTCCCGCCACAATGGAGAGAGCGGGTCTTGAGGACGAGCTGGTGGAGCTGGAGCTGGGCGATTCGGTACCGCAGACCAAGAACGTTCTCCTGGATGAGGGTGATACTCATCTGGGACTGCTCTCAGATCGTATTACCTGGGGGTCCCCGGGTCCCGTTCCCGTGTTCAGCATAGGCGATGCTGTCATTGGGATCGGGCTTATTATTATCCTCGCGGAGTTACTCCTCCCTAAGTTACAGCGGCCGCCACGGGATCGGCTGTCCCCGACTTAGTCGATTTGGTCGCTGGGAAGGATTCTGGGTAACCTTGTGGTGCCCTGGCTCGTTTTCCCCTCTGGGTTGCCCTACAAAGCAGTTGCATTCGGCGGTCGGTAGCGGTATATTTCCGCCGTCGGGTGCGAATTAGGAAAGGAGAGAGTCAATGAAGCGACCACGAAGAGTTCGGTGGTTATGGCTTCTTGCCGCGCTAGCCGCCATCGTCGCCGTGGCCTTCGCGGCCTGCGATGGCGATGATGACGGTGATGGCGTCGTCAGCGGCGATCGCATCCAGGGCGGCGAGCTGACCCTGGCCACCATCGAGGGGGACGCGCTGGACCCCCACTTCTCCAGCTTCGCCAGCGACATCTCACTGCAGCGCATGATCTGGCGCGGTCTCTACACGCTGGACGCCAGCAATGAGCCGCAGCCGTCGATGGCGGCCAGCCTGCCGGATATCTCCGAGGATGGCAAGACCTACACCATCACGCTGCGGGACGGCCTGCAGTGGTCCGACGGCGACGACCTGCTGGCCGAGGACTTCGTGATGGGGATCCTGCGCACCTGCAACCCGGACAACGCCGGCGAGTACCAGTACGTCTTGACCAACATTGCGGGCTGTGACGATCACTTCGGCAACGATGACGGCTTCGATGAGGCCCTAGAGAACCTGGTGGGCGTTCAGGCTATCGACGACACCACCATCGAGATCACGATCGCGGAGCCTCAGCCCACGTTTACGATCATCCTCTCGCTGTGGATGACCTTCCCGGCGCCCGTGCACCTGTTCCCCAACTCCGGCGACGCCTGGCCTGACCCAGGGCCATCCGCCCCGGGCCAGCTGGCCTTCAACGGTCCCTACATCCTGACGGCGTACACTCCGGGGGACAGCGCCGTTCTAGAGCCCAACCCCAACTGGGCCGCCCCGAACGGCATCAGCCCTACTCTGGACAAGGTCACTCTGCGCTTCATCGACGACGAAGCGGTTTCCACCAACGCCTACCGCACAGGCGAGGTGGACTTCACCAATGTCGACCTGGCCCAGCTGTCCGCCATCAAGTCCGACTTCGAGCCAACCGGGGAGTACGTCAGGGTCCTCTTTCCTGGCACGGTCGGGCTGCAGATGCAGCTGACCCACCCCGTCCTGGGCGACCCCGATACCGGCCTCGATGTCCGCCTGGCCCTGAGGAGGAGCATCGACGAATTCACGGAGAACGAGGTCTGCTTCGACGGCGGCCGCGTGCCGACCACCAGCTGGATCCCCGAGGTCAGCGGCGGCCACCCCCCCGACGCCTTCGAGGACGTTATCGGCTTCAACCCCGACGCCGCCCGGGCTCACCTGGAGGCCGCCGGCTTCCCCGATGGTGAGGGATTCCCGACGCTGTCCATCCTTGTCCGCGACAGCCCCTCCAACATCTGCGTGGCCGAGTTCCTCCAGGAGGGCTTCCGCACGATCCTCAACATCGAGACGACCATTGAAGTGGTGGACGGGCCCACCCGCTCGGCGCGGTTCACCGCCGAGGACTTCGAGCTGTTCCCCGGCGGCTGGATCCAGGACTACCCCGACCCGGAGAACTGGGTCCTGGGCCTGGCCGAGACCGGCGGCAGCCTGAACAACTACAACTGCAGCGACCCCGAAATCGACGCGCTGGTCGAGCAGGCCCGCTTCAACACGAACAACGAGGAGCGGCTCCAGCAGTACAAGCAGATCAACGAGCTGATCGTCACCAGGGTGTGTGGCATCGGCGTCGGCCTGCACCTGGCCAACGACTACCTGATCAAGCCGTTCACGGTGGGCCTGGCGGAGAACGCCCGCGGCCTGGACGCGGTCATCGCCGGTGATTGGATCGCCGAGGCCTGGGGAGTCTCTGAGTAATAGGACGAAGGCAAATAGCAACGAGCCAAGGACTGCGGGAGCCCATGCGGGCTCCCGCAGTTGCTTTCGCTATTCAGCGACGGCAATAATGATAAGGCCATGACCGGCTACATTATCCGCCGCGTCCTCAGGATGATCCCCCTCCTGTGGGCGGTGGCTACCGTCACGTTCTTCCTGATGCACGCTGTCGAGGGAGGCCCGTTCGACCGCGAGAAGGAGCTGCCGCCCAACGTCCTCGCAAATCTTGAAAAGAAGTACAACGTCGATAATCCCCTGGTGGAGCAGTACGGCCTCTACTTGTTGAACCTAGTTCAGGGGGACCTAGGGCTCTCCTTTGAGACCAACCGGGAAGTGTCCACCATCATCCGCGAAGGGGTGGAGGTGAGCGCCCAGCTGGGGGCCAGCGCCTTCCTCTACGCCATGGTGTTCGGCATGACCATGGGCGTTATCTCTGCCCTCAATCAAAACCGGTTGGGGGACTATCTGGGCGTCTTCTTCGCCACCATCGGCACCGCCCTGCCCAACTTCATCATGGCCACTTTCCTGGTCATCATCTTCTCCGTCCAGCTGGGCTGGTTCGACGTCCTGGGCTGGGAGTTGGGCAACTATCGCAAGATGGTGCTGCCCATCCTGGCGCTGGGTACACTGCCCGCCGCCTATATCGCGCGTGTAACACGGGCCAGCATCCTGGAGGTGCTGAACCAGGACTATATCCGCACGGCGCGGGCGAAGGGGCTGGCCGAACGTGTGGTGGTGTTGCGGCACACCATAAAGAACGCGATGGTGCCTATACTGACCGTCGCTGGACCCATCTTCGCCTTTCTCGTGACCGGCTCGTTCATCGTGGAGCGCATCTTCGCCATTAACGGGGTGGGCCGTCACTTCGTGACCGCCGTCTTCCAGCGGGACTACGGCGTGATAATGGGCACCACCATCTTCTATGCCGTCATCATCGCCGCCGCCAACCTGGTGGTGGACATCCTCTACGCGGTGGCGGACCCCAGGATCAGATACCGGTAATCTGACCGATGGCGGAAGCGGAAGCCGTCTCCCCGCTGGAAGCGCTGGAGGAGGTCGCCCTGCGGCCAGAGCGGGGGCTGTGGTCAGACGCCTTCCGGCGGCTGATCCGGAACCGCCTTTCCATGGCGGCGCTCATCCTGCTGGCGATCGTCGCCGCCCTGGTGGTCCTGGGCAACTACGTGGACGTCGTCCAGCGCTATGACCCCAGGGTACAGGACCACAGCGCGACCCAGGAAGGGCCCAGCCTGGACCATTTCTTCGGGACCGACCAGCTGGGCCGCGACAACTGGGCGCGGGTGCTGCAGGGCACCTGGATCTCCCTTCAGGTGGGGCTGGGCGTACAGGTGATTGCCCTGACCATAGGGCTGCTCGTCGGGGGGATCGCTGCCCTGGGGGGGAGGTTGCTGGATAACCTGATGATGAGGCTGACCGACCTGGGCTTCGCGTTCCCTGATCTGCTGTTCATCATCCTCCTGCGGGCGGTCCTGGCCGGCCGCGACTGGCCCATCCTGGGGGAACCGGTGCCGCAGATGATCTTCGCCATCGCCTTCGTCAACTGGGTGATCATCTCCCGCCTGGTGCGGGGGCAGATGTTGTCGCTGGCGGAGCGGGACTACGTGATGGCGGCGCGGGCGATGGGGGCAACGCAGATGCGCATCGTGTTTCAGCATATGCTGCCCAACACCCTGGGGCCGGTTATCGTGGCGGTGGTGTTCGGCATCCCGCTGGCGATCTTCGCCGAAGCCGTCCTGGCTTCATCGGCATCGGGGTGCCCCCGCCCACGGCCAGCCTGGGCAAGCTGGTCTCGGATGGCTACAGCTTCATTCAGGTGAACGTCTGGGTGGTTCTCTTCCCGGCGGGCGCCATTGGCCTTCTGATGCTCTGCTTCACCTTCATCGGCGATGGGCTGCGGGACGCCCTTGACCCGCGGGCGGCGCGGGAGGTCTAGCCTGAGGTCTGGCGGGTCCAGGCGGCCATGTCGAAGTAGTCGCGCCAGGCCTTGATCTTGCCGTTCTCGATCTCGAACACGCCGGCGACGGGCAGCTCCACCTTCTTGCCGGCCATCTCGAACCGATCGACGCGCTCCGTGAAGACGACGTTGCCAGCCTCGGCGATGTTCAGTGTCTCCCACTCGATCCAACTGGTGGGCGAGACGATCTGCTGGAGGATTGTCTTGATGGCGGGCTTGCCCTGCATAGGCGGCATGGGCATGTTGTGCTAGACGGCGTCCTCGGCGAAGTAGCCGAGTATCTCGTCCACGTCGCGGTTGGATCAGGCGTGGCAGAAGGCAGATACGAGCTCTGTGTTATCGGACACGGCGTTCCTCCTTGTCGGCGGGATTGCTCCCGGATTATAGGACAGTCACAGGCGAAGGTAGAGAGTCACGAGGGCCCGTCGGGATCGCCGCCCAGGCCCGGCTCGGTCATCTTCGCCGGGTCGAGGATGCGGTCGAGGTCTTCCTCCGATAGGTCCGTCTTCTCGCGCGCCACCTCGCGGACGGTGCGGCCGCTGGCCGCGGCCTCCTTGGCGATGGCGGTGGCGTCGTCGTAGCCGATGACCGGCGCCAGGGCGGTGGCGATGGCGAGGCCCCGCGCCACCGTCTGAGGGCCGCGCTCTGTGGCGCGCAGCCCTTTGACGCACCGTTCGCTGAAGTTGGCGGCGCCGGCTGCCAGCAGCTCGATGCTCTCCAGCAGGTTGTGGGCGGCCACCGGCATCATCGTGTTCAGCTCGAAGTAGCCGCCCTGGGCGGCGACGCTGACGGCGGCGTCGTTGCCGATGACCTGGGCGGCCACCTGGATGAGCGACTCAGCGATGACGGGGTTGACCTTGCCGGGCATGATGGAGCTGCCGGGTTGCACCTCCGGCAGCGCCAGCTCGCCCAGGCCGGCGCGGGGGCCGGAGCCCAGCCAGCGGATGTCGTTGGCGATCTTCATCAGGCTGACGGCGATGGTGCGCAGGCTGCCGCTGGCCTCAAGCACTGCGTCCAGCGTGTTCTGGGCCTGGAAGTGGTTGTCCGTCTCGCGGACGGTGACGGCCAACTCCTGCGAGAGGACGGCGCAGACGCGGGAGGCGAACTGCGGGTGGGTGTTGACGCCGGTGCCGACGGCGGTGCCGCCCAGGGCGACCTCCGAGAGCTCTTCCTGGGCGCGGCGCAGGCGGCGTACGCCGCGCTCCGCCTGCCCGGCGTAGCCGAGGAGTTCCTGGCCCAGCCGGATGGGGGTGGCGTCCTGAAGGTGGGTGCGGCCGGTCTTGACGACGCCCCAGAGCTCCTTCGACTTGCCCTCCAGCGTGGCCTGGAGGCGCTGAAGGGCGGGGATCAGCCGCGTTTCGATGGCAACCAGGGCGGCGAGGTGAATGGCGGTGGGG
>CAJXNA010000136.1 GCA_913056415.1 uncultured Chloroflexota bacterium
GGTGTTTTGCTGCCCTTCGTCAACTGCTTGTTTTCCGGCTTCGCAACTCTATATCCCGGTTAATGGTCTATATCCCGGTTAATGGTCTATATCCCGGTTGTGTCACGTGGAACAGGATGTCTCTGAACCGCGAGTGGCGCAAAAAATCTCCGGAGTAGTCGAAATCTCGTTGGACGCCCGACAGACCCAGTCACCTCTGTGGCGCTTCGTGCGCGACCGTCTTCCGAAATAGTGAACGCGGATCCGGGTTGTCTCCGGCCTTTAGAATCGCTTCACAGATCGCACGATACGGAGTTGGCTGGATCCCGCTGCTTCCGCCATCTCGTCTATTCATCGAGAAGGATGCTCGCCACTGGCGGTCCAGAAATCGTTCCAAGTGAAACACAATTTTAAGGCGATCCGCAAGACGACTCGCGGCAACAATCGCATCTTCGATCTCGTTGAACGGATCGAAGCTCTTGCCCTCGCGCGCGTTAAACGTGAAGAATTCGGTTTCGGACTGATCGTGCGGGTCCCACCATTTCTGACGGTCATTCTGAAACGGCTGCCAGCCCAGGAGTTCCGCGATTCGATCGGACACCTCTCCGCTATAGGACCAGTCATTCCAGTCGACGGTTCGCCAATCGAGACCCATCAAACCGAATCTAGCGCAACGCCCTTCCGGCGTCGCGCAGCGAACCGGAGTACGTCTGCGTCGAGTATCCGCCAATGGGCGATGGTGCCGCGACCCGCGTTGAACGCCTCGAGCTCTCCGTCCTCGATCCATCCGCGCACCGTGCTGGCGTTTACGCTGAACTTCTCCGCGAGTTCGGATGGCGTCCACACCTTTTTGGATAAAGTCGCGGCCAAGGCAATGGCGGCATTCAGGCGCGCATGTGTCGACCCGATCAAATCGCCGTGTTGATCCGCAAGCTCCTTCAGGAGATCAGCCGCCTCGCGCGCTGCGCCGATCAGATCGTAGGGGTCTAAGGGCTCGTTCATGTGCGGTCCGAGAAGCGTGGCACCTCGTGGTAGACGGTGCCGAGTTTCGCCGTAGTGGACCGCGATAGCCGGATGACCGCCAACCTCAACGCGCGGCCGCGCAGATCCTCGGGGCGGATCGCGATGTCCTGCAGCAGTCCCACCCAAGTCGCAGGATCGGCCGATACGACGACATCGAGCGGAAGCGGCTCGAGTCCATCGACGAGCTCGCGCCTACCGTCACGCATCAGCACAGGAACGCTGCGGGACATCAAGCCGCGCGCCTGCAGTGCCTCGCGCAGAAAGCGCCTTCCGCGCGCAACGGCGCCAATCATACGCTTGCGCGTAAAACTCCCCACTGGCTTCGGCCATTGCTCTGGGCTCATTAGCGCAAGTTCTGTCGCCTTCTCAGCCGCGAACTCGTAACTCCGGTCTGTTCTCAGGTACGTCCCGTAGAGCATCCGATCGGAACGGGGTATTTGGCAGATGGCGAGCTCGAGGTCGGCCAGAGCGACGAGTCGACGTTCGAATTCTTGCGGGCGCCGCGAAATCCGGACCTCGCCGCGCATCACATATTTGGTGTCCCATGGCCAGGCTGCGCCGCAGCGCATACATCGGTCGATTACTCCGTGGCCACGCTTTGCAGACACGACGTGGTGCCGTTTATGAACGCAGCGTGAGCAGGCTTTGGCAGCCTTCCTGCCCATGATCAGAAACGGATCGCGGCCGGCGGGGGATTCCTCGCGCTCAACCAGACGCCCACATCGGCGCATGGCGTCATCCGGTCCATTGAGCAGTCGACCCATCATCACGGCCCGTCCGTATCAGGTTTCTGTTCGCATAGGTTGGCAGGGTAAGGATTGTGCCAGGGATTATCTGAGCAAGGTGGAATCAATATCTCCATCGCGCGTTCAAGCACTTCGATACGCCCCTCGAGATCCGCAATCCGTAACTCAGCGGCAGATTTCGGCGCCGGCGGAATCCGCCAAACCTGCGAGCTCGCCGGGTCGACAACCTCGTCGAAGTTATCTGGCGATGGCAACGCAGGCCAAAAATTCAATGCCACTCCGAAAGCGGCAGTCACCAGCAAGAGACTCCAGGTAGAGGCAAGAAGGACGTTCACAGAGTGCACTCCTCGGCGGTCATGCCGGTGCCAGCTTTTTACCGAGTCCCGACTGCTTGCGGATTGCAGCCAGCTCGTCGTGAAGCTCGCTCAGCTCACGATTAGAGAGCTTCTCCGGCCGCTTCCCTTCGGCTTTGTAAATCTTGGGCAGCAGGCGTGCGGGAACAGCGCGAGCCTTGCGCCGCGATCCTGCAACGAGCTTCGGGTACTTCTCTCTCAATGAGGCACCCGAGCGGATCACAACCTCGTACTCCTGGCCGAGGTTGGCGGGCCCCAGTGCCCAACGGATTAAGAACTCGATTCGAGCCGCACATTCGTCAGGCGGCAGAGCGCTGAGTTCCGGGATCTCGCGCGGCATCGCCTCGATTTCCTTGGCCCACCGGTTTCGCCAGCCGCGCGACAAGCGAGCGCCAGGTACGTCTTTGAGCAACGAACCGAGAAGGGCCGCGAGGTTCAGGGCCCAGGATTCAAGGGGCTGTTTCTTGGGCGGTGGGCGCTCGGAGCAGCTGATTGATTCGAGATTTCCGCCGAGATCAGAATCTTCATCGGAAACCGTCGGCGCGGAAGCGCCGACATTCTTTAAAGATGCTTCCTTTGCTTCTGTGGGGGGCCTGTGGGACCGGGTAGACCCGGTCCGCTGGGACCGGGTCACCCGGTCCTGTGGGCCCGGGTCTGTGGGACCGGGGGTCCTGTGGGCCCGGGTCTGTGGGACCGGGTCTGTGGGACCGGGGGTCCTGTGGACCCGGGTCTGTGGGACCGGGTCCCGCCATTGGTCGAAGTCTTTTTGTATTGCGATCGACCGGATGAGGCCGCCCTTCACTGGCGACCGGCAGATCATGTTGCGTGCCTCGAGATCGGCGAGCGACTTCCGAACGCTGCGCTCGAACATCCCAGTGAACTTGACGATCTGGCTCAGTGAAATTCGGTCGACCTTCTTCTGCCAGCCGTAGGTTTTGTCCATCACGGCCAGCATTACTGCGACGTGTCCGCGGGGAACCCCGGACTTGAGAACCGCGCTCAACAGCTCTCTTGCAATCGGGACGAATCCGTTCTCTTTTTGGACGTTTGCCAACCCCGCACCCCCCAGTGCGCCGATGATCAGAAATCAGGCGGAAGTGAAGCCATACCACCGCCGAACTGCTGGCGGAAGAATTCCCAGAGATGTCGCGTCTTAGCCATATCTGCCAGCGTCCCTGCCACTCGTTCGGAGATCACGAAATTTGCTTGTTCTATCGACATGAAAACCGGCTGCACCCAAAGCGGGTCGTTGCCCTTCTCCACAGGGCAGGCAACGGGCTGTCCATTGGGGCCGTCCCTTTTGACCGCGTCTCGACAGATATCCATCGCTTTGCGCAGTTTCCAGCTGTCCATCTCATCTTCTTCCCAAAACTCGCGAGTCATTGCCTCCCGTGCAAGCTCGCGCATCGTGGCGACCCCCATCTCGAGGTACAACGCGACGATCCTTTTGCCCCGCCCCCCTCCATCCAATTTCATCTAGCTTTCTCCTTTTTTTGGAACTCCTTGAAATCAGATTCCATCATCTTTGTGAGCTGAACCACGGCTGCGACCGCCTTGGTCGCGTCCCGCTTGTATTTCGGCCGAGTCAGTTTCAGCGCCTTCTCACAGCGAATCCGTACTCCAGTCCAGAGAGACAGATCGAGCGGTGGTGATGGGGGAACGTGGGCTGCTCTGCTCTTGGCGAGCGATATCGAGTCTGGCTTCCCTGAATCGTAGAGTTTCGCAAGCTGCTTTTGCTCGCTTTTCGGCTTCGACGCGACGTTGTCCAATATTGACATCGCAATTTTGGGTGGGACGCCGGGCTCGCTGATCATCGTGACAAATGATCCTCGGATCGTGGGATCCATCCTCTCGAGCAATTCCGCGGCGTCGATTGCCTGGCCGCGCTTCCATTCCGCCCGCTGCAAAACGGGATACTTCTCGGCAGCGGCGACGTGGCGCTTGTCGCGACTCATCTGCTGCTTGAGCGCATCGTGCTTCTTTTTGTCGCCTCCGGAGAGAATCTCTGCCGGTCCGGCCTTCTGACCACGTTTCTTATGAGTGACATTTTTGTCACTCATAGCCAGTTCCGCGTCGGCCTTGACTCTGCGTAAGCGCGCTGCTGAAGCTTGGACACGCGTGAAATCAAGTCGGGCCTGGTTCTCGTCGAGTTCGATCTCGCGGAGCTGCTCGTCGGTAAACTTGCCAACGCGCGCCCAGATCTTTTTCCACCCGAGCGCCTCGGCTGCCCGGATCCGGCGCATACCCTGTACCAAATCGGTGCCGCGGCCATTGGGCCGCACCGTGATCGGATGAATCTGTCCGACCCGCTCAAGGCTCGACTTCAGCGAGGCGAGCGAGCCGGGTTTCTCCCTCCGTCGCGCTCCGACGTCGATATTGGATATGAGAAGATTTACAACGGTGAACTTAGCCAACCTCAGACCCCTCAAGCCAAAAAGCCGCTTGCAAAAAGCGTGAACTCCGGTGGACAATGCTGATCGGGTAAGCAGACGGCGCCTCTCGGAGGTGCGGGGGATTTGCATGAGTACACAGGACGATCTTGACCATCTTTTGGCGGGCATCGTGATAGCGAACGCGCACGTTCATGCGGCCATCCTGCGAGCGCTGAAGCGAGGTGTGAACCTTTCCGCTCTCGCAATTCGTGAGGAGATTGAAGCGGCACCAGCGCCTCCACCGAGCGCCGATCCATGGGTAACGCGCGCTTTTAAAGCGTCGATCCATGCCCTCATCACAATCATTGATCGCGACCCGGATCTGCGTCCGACTCCAGAGGAGCGGCGGGCACGCCTTGGATCAGTTCCAGGACCTTCTGATAAAGGCGATGATGATCCTCCTCCGAAATTGTGATGCGCGGGGCAGCCGGATCTCGAAACCAGCGCTTCGGGTCGTTGTGCTTGTAGATCCGCCAGTGCGCGAACCCGATGAGGCCGTAGGCGATGCCGAAGGCGCCGAGCTCCCATCCGTTCATGTAGGAGGCCCCACCGGTTGACACGAGACGCGTCCAGGGTGGACAATGCTGCGTGGTGGGGACAACACGTCTTTGAGACGCAGGAGATTTGCAATGAGAAAATGGATTTGCTTCGCGGCGATGTTTCTGCTGGCGGGGTTGGCCGTGGCGGACAAAGACGAGGCGAACGACTTGGGCTGGGGCGACGCGGCCGAAAACGCAGAACCGAACCCCACCCAGATAAAAATACAGGAAATGCTAAAGCGTGAAGCGGACGCTTTGAAGAAAAGCGGGCGCTGCTCTTCCGACGAATGGCTAGCCGTACTTTGTGAACAGACCAAAGACATTATCACGTTCTGTGAACGCACATGGAAGGGGGATTTTTCGACGCAACAGGAATGCGAGGAATGGCAAAGAACCGAGGCGAGATACATGTCTTCCTACCTGAAACTTTCGACGGCAGATGAGCGTAGGGGAGTCGTCGTCCGGTGCATGGAAGAGTGGGCAAAGGACGGACTCGTAAATTGGGGACTGATGCACGCCTGCATATTCGGAAAAATTCCCTCCGATCAACTCCTTCCACTAGTAGGGAGTCGCTGAAAACGCGGATCAAAGTAGGAGATCGGA
>CAJXNA010000137.1 GCA_913056415.1 uncultured Chloroflexota bacterium
CGCTCGAACCCCGCCTGGTCCAGTCGCGCCCGCGTCTCCTTCACCAGCTCCGGCGTCACGCCGCCGCGTTCGCTGGGGGTGTCCAGGCGCACGCCCTGCAGCCTCTCGCCCAGCGTCTCGGCCACCCGTAGCGCCTCCTCGGGCTCGTCCAGGAACGTGTCCACGAGCACGATGCGCGGCACGTCCGGTTCGACGTGCTTGTCGAACGCGACCGCGGCCTTCACTGTGTCACCGAAACAGATGATCATCGCGTGAGGCATCGTCCCTGAGGGCTCTTTGCCGGTCATGCGGGCTCCCAGCGGCGTGGAGCCGCTGGCGCAGCCTCCGACGATGGCGGCGTAGTCCATGTAGGGGGCCGCCAGCGGGTGGACGTGGCGCGCGCCGAAGCTGACCACGGGCACCCCCTGCGCCGCCTCCACGCACTCCCGCGCCGCCTGTGCCCAACCGCTCTCATGAGCGAGGATGCCCAGGATCGCAGTCTCGTACAGCGCGTAGGAGAGGTAGGGGGCGTTGATGCGCAGCATCACCTCCCGCTGTGAGATCGTTTCGCCCTCGTCGAGGGCCCACGCCTCCGCGCCCTCTGGCAACGCCTCTCGCAGTAGCGCTTCCACCTCCCGCATCCCGCACAGGAGGCCATCGCGATGAGGGAATACCTCCATCGTGGCGATGGGGTTCAGGCCCTCGGCCTCCATCACCTGCCGGGTGCGCAGGAAGTAGACGTCAGCGGTATCGCCGGCCAGAACGTGGGGCGCCGGCCGGAACATCTCCTCGCTCACGGGTGGTTACCCGGCGGGGGTGCCGGTCACTTCCGCTCCCAGCACCGTCTTGAGCTGATGGAGGGCGAACTTGTGGGCGTCGGAATCAAAGGTGGCCACGCAGTCCGCCGGCACCTCGACAGCGTAGTCACGGCTGCGGGCGTCATTGACGGTGTAGAGGACGCAGATGTTGGTGCAGTCACCCACGACGATGATCTTGTCCGGCTTGAGCTCCTTGAGCCGTTCGTCCAGGTTGGTCTCGTAGAAGGCGGAGTAGCGTCGCTTGGGGATGATCTCGTCGGCGAACTCCTGAAGCTCGGGGATCACCTCGGGCTCCTCGCTGCCGCGGATGCAGTGGGGCGGGAACATCTGGAACTCAAGGTCGTCCGGGTCGTGGGTGTCGCAGAGGAAGATGATGTGGGAGCCCTTCGCCTTCTCTTCGCTCAGCAGCTTCTGGATGCGAGGGATGATCTCGCGGATAGTGGGGCCTACGTAAAGGTTGTGGCCTTCCTCGCAGAAGCCGCGCACCATGTCTGCCACCAGGATGACGTTGGCCATCGGTGCGACCTCCTAGCGGCGGAAGATGAGCCGTCGCATGACGACCGTCTCGCTTACGGTGTAGGAGCCCGCGGGGAGTCCGCCGTTACGGCGTGTGGCGAGAGGTTTGGGTTTGGCGGGCCGTCGCAGCGTTGGCAGCCGCAGCGCCCCCTTGGCTAGGGCGTTCAGCACCACCTCCGCCGCCACGCCCAGCGCCACCAGCGCCGCGCCGCGGGCCAGGACGGGCGCGGCCTGGCTCCAGACGGTGGGGGAGGCGGGGAGCCGCTTGACCGGCAGACGGGTGTTCCTCATCTCGGCGCCGCACCTCCGGCAGTAGCTGTCGGATCGGGAAGAATAGTTGCCGCACTTCTCACATCGCATGAGGACCTCCAGCAGAAACGGGCGTTCGCCGCCATTATAGCAACCCCTTCGCCGCTCCCTCAAACGCGCTTATCTATCGAGCTATATCTTTGCCCGTTCCATGATGCGCTTGATCTCGTCCGTGAGGTCGAAGCCGGCGACCCGGCGGCCTTGGGCATCTACCACCTGTTTGTCGCGGACGCGCACCCGTCCTTCGGCAAAGGTGCGCAGCGTCTCCACGACCAGGGGCAACTCTCTCGCCACGCCCTGGCGGCGGATCGTCTGAAAGAGAGCGTTCTCCTCGCCGTCCTCGGTCTTGATCGCAGCCACCTCTCGCTTCTCCACCTCCCGCCACATCTCGTTGAAGGCGGACCCGTGGATGGGGTAGGTGCAGTAAGTGACGGGCGGCCCCATGTCCAGCTCCGTCGTCGCCAGGTGCATGCGCACGCCGGAGTGATTGAGGCCCTTTTCCATGAGATGCCAGATCACCTCCTGCCAGGTGCCGGGTGGGCCGTCCGGCGCCGCCGGGTGCAGGTTTAGGAGGTCGTAGCGCTCACACATGACCTCCGTACAGATGAGCATGTAGCCGGCGAGGACGCCCAGGTCGAAAGGATAGGGCTCCAGCAGGCGGATCACCTCCCGGTCGAAACCACGCCGCCATGCGGGGAGAGGCTCGTCCGGCTTGGCCGGTCGCTCGCCCCGTTCGCGCCGGAAGCGCAGGGTGGAGAGGTATATCAGCGGAAGGCCGTAGCCGCGCACCTGCTCGAAGAGCTGGTCGGTCTGGGCGTCCTGGCCCGGCTCCCGGTTGCAGAATACGACCTCGATGCGGGCGTCCAGCCGCCCGGCCGAGATCTCTTCGCGTACGGTGGCGAGGAGGCGCCTGGAGCCGGGGCCGCGGCCGGTGGAGAACCAGGCAAGCTTAAGCATCGACCGGCTTCCAGCCCAGCTTCCGCCGCAGGACGGCGTAGCGGCTGATCAGGTGCACCAGCGGCGTGGACGGCCGGCCGACCAGTGTGCCCCGGCGCAACGCCTCCAGGAGTTCCTGCGGACCCTCGAAGCTCGCGGCCTCCACGTAGGCCCGACCGATCTCCCAGGGCGAATGAGCGTCGCTAACCGCTACGCCTATCAGCCCGTGCTTCTCGGCGAGGCGGGCCGCTTCTTCGTTGTCCCGACCTACGGTGATGCGGGCGTTCATCACCTCGACGATGTCCACCAGCGGGGCCAGGCGGGCCAGCCCCTCGGCGCCGACGCCGCCGCGGAACCGGTCTAGCGGGTGTGGCAGCGATACAAGTCCGCCCTGGGCGCGGATGCGCTCGATCGTCTCCTGCGCGCTCAGGTCCGGCGGCACCTCCTCGCTCAAGAAGAGGCCGATGATCTCGCCCTCACGGGAGCGTATCTCCGCGCCGACGATGACCCGGAAGGGCGCGATCTCCTTCACCACCAGCGCCCCACGGATCGTATTGTGGTCGGTGACGGCCACGCAGGTGATCCCCTTGCGCTGGCAGGCCGTCACGAACCGCTGGGGGGAGGTTATGCCGTCCGGCGAGTAGTATGTGTGGCTGTGCAGGTCTAAGCGGAGGGGCCGCTCTTCCCGGCCGGGCGCGGCGCTCATTCGGGCGGTATCTCCTCCTCTTCCCCGGCCATGTACGGCTCCGTCTCCTCTCGCAGGGTGGCGAACTCCTCCTGCAGCTTCGTTACCTTCAGCTCCGCCTTCTGGAGCAACTCCTGGCAGCGGCGGGCCAGCTTCATCCCTTCCTCGTACAGCTTCACTGACTGTTCCAAGGTGAGGCCGCCCTCCTCCAGCCGGGTAACGGTCTCCTCCAGCCGTTTATACAGGGACTCGAAGCCCTCAGTTCCGCTGCGCCCGCCTGGGGATGTCTTCTTAGAAGCCATACTGCCTCGATACCTCCGCCGGGAAGCGGCCGTCCCGCACGTGCACCGTCAGCCGATCGCGACCGCGAACCTGCTTGATGCTGGTGACGGCCTGCTTGTCCTCCCGCATCTGGACAACGGCGTAGCCCCGGGCCAGCGTGCGATGCGGGTCCAGCGACCGCAGTTGGGCGGCGAAGCTGTTAAGCCTCTCCCCGCGGCGGGCGGTAGCGCGCTCCATGGCGACCTCCGTCGCCAGCACCAGCGCGGCCAGCCGCTCTCGTGTCGGTGATGGATCGGGCTGGGCCTGTCGCAGGCGCTGCACGGCGTGCGCGGTGGCGGTGCGACCCTGGTTCAGTCGGCCGGCCGTCCAGGTGTGGAGGGCCAGCGCCAGCCCTTCGGTCCGGTGCCAGACGTCCACACGGTCAGGCAGCGCCGTCTCCGCCGCGGCCGAGGGCGTGGGCGCCCGCACGTCCGCCACGTAGTCGGCGATGGTGAAGTCAACCTCATGTCCCACGCCGCAGACCACCGGAACGCGGCTGCCGTACACGGCCCGCGCGACGATCTCCTCGTTGAACGGCCACAGATCCTCGATGGAGCCGCCGCCGCGGGCGAGGATGATGACATCGATAGTGGGCTCCTCATTTAGGCGTCGGAGCGATGCGGCGATGCCGGCTGCGGCCTCAGCGCCCTGCACGGGCGTCGGCGCCAGGACGATCTCGACCAGGGGCCAGCGCCGCCCGGCGACGTGGCATATATCGTGGAAGACAGCTCCCGTGGGCGAGGTCACCACGCCCACTCGTTGTGGGAAAGGCGGCAGCGGCCGCTTGCGGGCAGGGTCGAACAGCCCCTCGGCCTCGAGCTGATCCTTCAGCCGCTCGAACTGGGCCTGCCACACGCCGATGCCGGCGGGCTGCACGAAGTCCACGATGAGCTGGAGGTCGCCGCGGGTCTCGTAGAAGGAGACGTTGCCGTGGGCCAGCACCTGCGCCCCGCTCTCGACCGGCGCCCCGGCACGGTCGGAGCGACGGAACATCACACAGCGGAGCTGCGCCTCCTCGTCCTTCAGGGTGAAGTAGAGGTGGCCGGCGCTGGAGCGGGTGAGGTTGGAGACCTCGCCCTCCAGCCAGATGTTGGAGAGGCGCAGGTCGCTCTCGATAAGCTCTTTCAGGTAGCGGGCCAGCCAGGAGACGCGATAGGCTTCAATCATCTCGCGCTGCTCGCCCTCTCCAGGTATTCGCCGGAGCGCGTGTCCACTTTTAGCACGTCGCCGACGCCGATGAACAGCGGCACCTGGATGCTGATGCCGGTCTCCAGTTTGGCGAGCTTGGTGCCGCCCTGGGCTGTGTCGCCCTTCAACCCGGGGTCGGTCTCCGTCACCGTCAGCTCCACCGCCGCCGTCAGCTCCACCCCTATCGCCTCATCGCCGTAGGTCAGCAGCTCGCAGGTGGCGCTCTCCTTCAGGTAGTCCAGCGCGTCTCCCAACTGCTCCTTGCTGAGGGGGAACTGGTTGTACGTCTCCGTGTTCATGAAGAAGTGCAGGTCGCCCTCGCTGTACAGGTACTGCGCCGGCTGGCGCTCCACCCGCGCCCGCGTGAATCGGGCGCCCGCCATGACGGTCTTCTCGATGATGTGGCCCGCGCGCACGTCCCGCAGCTTCATGCGCACCTGCGCCGAGCCCCGGCCTATCTTGATGTGCTGCACCTCCAGCACCTGGTACAAGGTGTCGTCCATCTCCAACGTTACGCCCTTCCGCAGGTCTCCGGTCTCTATCATCTCTCCCCCGTTACGCTTGCAGCTTGGGCGCGTGGCTCATCAACCGCGCCTCCCCGTTCTCCATCACGACCATGTCCTCGATGCGCACTCCGCCCCAGCCGCTGATGTATATCCCCGGCTCGATGGTGGCTACCATGCCGTCCTTGAGCTCGTCCTTGGACATTCTCGCTAGGCGTGGCGACTCGTGCACCAGCAGGCCGACGCCGTGGCCCAGCCCGTGGCCGAAGTTCTCACCGTACCCCGCCTCGGCGATGACGTTGTGGGCCAGCATGTGCGCCTCCTCGCCGCTCATGCCGGACTTCACCAACTCCTCCGCCGTCAGCTGTGCTGTCAGCACGATATCGTATATCTCGCGGAAGCGCCCGTCCTCCCCATC
>CAJXNA010000138.1 GCA_913056415.1 uncultured Chloroflexota bacterium
CAGAGAGGTCCAGATCTTCTGGCCGTTGACGACGAAGAAATCGCCGTCCGCGACTGCGGAAGTCTGAAGGGACGCGAGGTCGGAGCCGGCGGCGGGCTCACTGAACCCCTGGCACCACACCGCGTTGCCGCTAGCGATGGCGGGCAGATGCTGCCGCTTCTGCTCCTCGCTGCCGTAGAGGATGATCGTGGGGCCCACGCGGTCCGGACCCACCCCGAGCTGGATGGGGGCGCGGAAGTAGCTCATCTCCTCGTTGTAGATGACCTGCATCATGTGGCCCGCGGCCAGGCCGCCGTGCTCCTCAGGCCAGCCCAACGTGAGCCACTTCCTCTCGGCGAGGCTGCTCTGGAAGGAGCGCAGGAACTCCCAGCGCTCCTCGCCGGCCTCACCCAAAGCGCCGGCGCCGGCCCAATCGGCGGGCAACTCCGCTCGAAGGAACTCCCGGATATCGCTGCGGAACCTCTCCTCTTCGGGCGTGAAACGGAACTCCATTGGGCTGCCTCCATCTGACGGCGCCAGTATATACCAACCGGCCGCCGCCGAGAACCGCGGCCGACCTACCGCCCCTTGAACTGCGGCTCCCGCTTCTCCACAAACGCCCGCGGCCCCTCCCGCGCGTCCTCCGTGTTCTGGGCGAGCGTCATCGCCTGCTGGGCCATCTCCAACGCCTGATCTATGCCGATGTCCAGCGAACGGTAGAGGAGCCGCTTGGCTAGCTGGATCGCTACCGCCGGGCCCTTCGCCAGCTTGAGCGCGTATTCGCGGGTGTGGGCCATGAGATCGTCGGCGGGGACGACTTCGCTGACGTAGCCGATACGCAACGCCTCCTCGGCGTCGAACAGACGGCCGCTCCAGATGAGGTCCAGCGCCCGCGCCACACCCACGATACGAGGCAGGTAGTAGCAACCGCCGTCGCCGGGGATCAGACCCATACGCACGTAGGTCATCCCGAACCTCGCCGTGTCCGCGGCGATGCGGACATCGCACATGGAGGCCATGTCCATCCCCGCACCCACCGCCGCCCCGTTGACCGCCGCGATGTACGGCTTATCGAGCTGGGCGACGAGGCGGGGGATGCGATGAACCGTATCGCGGAGGAAGTTGCGCGCCGCCGCCGGGGAGCGGCCCTGCGGCAGCAGCCCCTGGCCCTGGGCCTGCGCCTGCACGTCCATCCCGGTGCAGAAGCCACGGCCCTCGGCGGTGAGGATGATCACCCTGGTCTCGGCGTCCAGGTGAGCATCCTGGAGGGCGGCCAGCCACTCGTCCAGCATCTTGGGGGTGAAGGCGTTCATACGCTCCGGCCGGTTGAGGGTGATCGTCGCGATGCCTTCGCTCTTGTCGTATCGGATCTGTTCGAACTCCATGTCGCCTCCCATATCTACACCTAGCTCATGACCAGGCCGCCGTCGACGCTGATCGCCTGGTCGGTGATGTAGTCGGCCTGAGGTGAGGCGAGGTAGGCGACGACGGCGGCGATCTCGGCGGGGTCCGCCTGACGGCCGAGAGGGATGAACTGCCTCACCCCCTGCTTCACCATCTCGAAGGGGATGCCCATCCGCTCGCCGGTGCGGCGGAACGTCCCGTCCATCATGTCGGTGTCCGTGGAGCCGGGGCAGACCGCGTTCACGTTCACCCGATGCGGTGCCAGCTCTTTCGCCAGCATCTGCGTAAGGCCGATGACGGCGAACTTGGCGGGCGTATAGCCGCCGTACTGGGGCTGAGCCCGCCGCCCGGCCGAGGAGGATACGTTCACGATCTTGCCGCCCTCACCGCGCTCCACCAGGACCGCCGCCACCGCCTTGCAGCAGAGGTACACGCCGTTCAGGTTCACGTCCACCTCGCGCCGCCACTCCTCATCATCCATCTCCCAGAGCGACCTCTTCCCCGATACGAGCGCCAGCCCGGCGTTGTTCACCAACACATCGATCCGCCCCAGCTCGGCCTGTGTGCGCTTCACCATATCCCGTACCTGGCCGGCGTCGGTCACGTCCACGTCCAGCGCCAGCGGGCGGCGGCCGAGGCGCTCTATCTCCTCGGCGACGGACTCGACGCCACGCCAGCCCGCCTCGCGTTCGGCCTGCGGGAACTCCGCCGGCGTCCGGCCTATCGCCGTTACCGCCACGTCGGCGCCCTCCTGGGCCAAACGTAGCGCCACCGCTCGGCCGATGCCGCGCATGCGCGCGGCGCCGGTGACGATCGCCACCTTGCCATCAATCCAAGCCATAATCCTTCTCCTTACCCCGCCCTAAAGGCTGGGGTGCCAGCACTACATTACCCTCCAGCCAGCCCACTAGCCGCCCCCTCCCGCCACCTCCGGCTCCATCGCTCGCGACCGCCGCTCCGACATCAGCCAGATGACGATGCTGAGGAGGAGCGTCACCGCCATGAACGCCGACAGACCCAGGAACGCCGCCTGCGTGTCCCAGCGGTCGACGAACACCCCGGCGATGACGCCGCCGGTGCCGCCGAGGCCGAATCCGGCGAAGAAGGAGAACCCATAGCTACGCCCCACCGCCCCCTGGGGCGCGTAGTCCGCGATCAGCCCCGTGAACACCGGCTGGTTAGCGAAGTAGAAGAAGATGAACACTGAGGCTATCACCACCAGCAGGGCGCCGCTGACCACCCCCGTCAGCACCAGCGCCGGCACGGCCAGCACAGCCAGCACCGGCACCAGCCGCTCCAGCCTTACCCGTTGGGAGAGCGCCCCACCCACCAGTTGGCCCACCGCTCCCATGAGCAGGGCTACGGTGGCGAAGGCGCCGCCCAGGTCCTTGTCCACGAGCTCCTCCAGATGCTGCGGCAGGAAGGTTATCACCCCTCGATAGACGATGCCGCTGAGAACGAACGCCGCGTACACCAGCAGCAAAGGGATCATGAACCTACGGACAGGCCGCGGCCCGGCCGCTTGAGAGCCGGATTCCACGAATTGGGCGGTGACGCCCCGACCAGCAGCGGAGTCGCCGAGCACCCGCGCCAGATTGCCCGGTGTCTCATCCGCAGCCGAAAGCACCTCGGCTTCTCCCTTCAGCGGCAGGGTGGTGACTGAGAGCAGTACCGCCATTACGGCTGCCGCGCCGGCCAAGACGAAGAAGGCCAGCCGCCAATCCACCGCTACCGCCAGACCTACGGCCAGCGCCGGCGCCAGCGCCTGGCCCAGGTTGCCCGCTACGCCGTGGAACCCCAGCGCCAGGCCGCGCTGCCGCACACCCTGCGCCATCAGCGATAGCCCCGCCGGGTGATAGAGGCCGATGCAGAACCCCAGCAGAGCCAGCGTCGCGGCCAGGAACCACTCGTTGGGCGAAATGCCCACCAGGACCAGCGAGACGGCAGCGCCGACGAAGGCGTAGAGCAACACTCGCCGGGAGCCCAGCCGGTCGGTGAGGAAACCGGCGGGAATGGCGCTTCCCCCAAACGCCCAGGCGAAGACCGAGGCGATGGTGCCAAGGATCACGGCCCGCAAGCCGAAGTCCTCCGCGATGCGGGTAAGGAGAGCGGGATATGTGAGCTCGATGACGTGGACGAGGGCGTGAGCGAAGGCGGTGTAAGTGATGAGACGGCGTTCAGCGGCGTTCATGGGCGGTACCGCCGATTATAAGCCGCTCACACGCGCCGTCGCCAGAGCGGGAGAGGTTTCGGCAGGTCCTAGAGGAGGTCCTCAGCCAGCATCTCGTCTAGCGTGGCCTCGAACGCCTTCAGGGTGCGGTCGACGTCCTCGTCGGTGTGGACGCTGGAGACCAGCCCGGCGGTATGGCCCATGAGGTCCACGCCGTGGTTGAGCATCCCTTGTTTAAGCGCCAGTGCCGCCTTAGGGAACGTACGCGGAGGCGCCTTGCCGTTGCGGGCGGGCCACTCAATGCTCTCCCGTGGCCGCGGGCACTCCTTACCCAGCGACACGTGAAAGTAGGAAGCCAGCCCGTACACGCAGCCTTCCACGTTGCGGGAGGTGAGCGCCTGGTTCATCCCACGCACCAGTTGCTCGGTGACGGCTTCGGCGCGGGCGTGGAACTCGCCCGTCTCCACCAGCGAGAGCATCTTAACACCGGCAGCAGCCGATAGGGGATTGGCGTTGAAGGTGCCCGGATGGAACACTCGCTGCCGGCTGTTCCAATCGGCGTCATCACGGAACTCAGTGAGCGAGATAACGTCCGTCTTCCCGGCCACGGCGCCGCCGGGAAGCCCTCCGGCGAGGATCTTGGCCATCGTCGTCAGGTCGGGTGTCACGCCATAGCGAGCCTGGGCGCCTCCGGGCGCGACGCGAAAGCCCGTCACCACCTCATCAAAGATGAGGACGGTATTGTGTCTTGCGGTCGCATCACGCAACTCCGCCAGGAAGCCGTCACGCAAGGGCAGACCGCCGAAGTGAGCACCAGTGGGCTCCAGGATCACCGCCGCCACGCCTCCCTCCGCCAGCCTGCTCTCAACCTGAGCGATGTCGTTCTGGGGCACGCTGATGGTGTTACTCAGCGTCGCCTCCGGCACGCCGGGCGACTGTGGCGTCTCCGGCTCCCCGTAACGGGTCCCCACGACGCTATCGTGCCAGCCGTGGAAGTGGTCATCGAACTTGAGCAGCTTGTCGCGCCCGGTGTACGAACGGGCCAGGCGAATCGCCATCAGCGTCGCCTCCGTGCCGGAGCTAGTGAAGCGGACGGCTTCAGCGCTGGGTATCAGCCTCTTGACCAGCCCGCCCCATTCCAACTCCAGCTCATGGCTGGCGCCATAGTGCGTGCCCTTGGCCGCCTGCTCCTGGACGGCCCTAGTGATGTCCGGATAGGCGTGGCCCAGGAACAGCGCCCCGTGCCCCATCACATAGTCCACGATCTCGTTGCCGTCCACGTCCCACTTGCGGCTCCCCCGAGCGTGGTCGACATAAAGTGGAAACGGCGTCAGGTGGCGGATATCGTGCGTGACCCCCGAGGGGAAGGTCTTCACCGCCTCCTGATGCAGCCGGGCCGAACGGGGATGAAGGCGGCGGTAGACCTCCTGAATCGTGGTCACTCGATCTCCTCACGCGGCTGAGGCCGGGGGCGGAGGTAGGGCACGACCGGCAGATCGCGCATCGATAGCAAGCCCACGGCGCGGCCTCGCACGATGGCTGGGATACAGTTGGTCACGATGGCAGCGGTAGCCTGGTCCCCCTGGATGCCCCCCGGCACGCGCACCTCGACCGGCGGCGTGCCGTCGATGCGGATCACGTCTCGCGGATCGTCGGCTCCCAGGGACATCTCAAGATCGAGCCGCACCACCTCGCGCCCGGCCGAGAGCCCACGTACGGACTGGCGCA
The DNA here is from genome assembly GCA_913056415.1 of uncultured Chloroflexota bacterium. Taxonomy (GTDB): domain Bacteria; phylum Chloroflexota; class Dehalococcoidia; order SM23-28-2; family RBG-16-64-32; genus JADFNQ01. The sequence continues at coordinate 5,282 of CAJXNA010000138.1, forward strand.
GCCCGCGAACGTAGCCGCGCTCCACGGAGAAGTATTCGGTCTTATGGCGTCCCTGCGCGATTAGCGGCTCCAGCGTCTCCGCAACGTCATCCAGCCGCCAGCCCATGGTGTCGGCGATCATGAGGAGAGACTCCCGCAGCCCCACATGGCCGATAGCGCCATCGTTGGCGCCACGCTGGAACCCCTCCACGCTCAGCCCCACACCCACCTTACGCTGGAGGTTCATGCGCCGCGTTCCCACGTCGACCACGCGCTCGACGCGGATCGAACGCACCTGCTGGGAGGCGGTAGCCAGCACCAGCGGCAGGAAGTCCATAACAAAGCCGTG
>CAJXNA010000139.1 GCA_913056415.1 uncultured Chloroflexota bacterium
TGATGACCGGATCGCCGGAGCGCCGGAGCTGCCCCGCGTGACAGCTGGCGGCGAAGTCGTAGGCTGCCTGAACCTTGGCGACTCCCGAAGACGGCAGATACTCGCGCGCCCTCGTCAGTAGGGGCTGCGCTATCTCAGCTTGCTCAATACTCATCTTCTATCGGTAAGTTTAGCACTTTGGCCTAGGCGTCGCTATCGTTTTACCACCCCCTCCACCCCGCCCTTTCCCCTAGGCCAGCACGGCGTTGCTGCCCGCCTTGACCAGCCGCCTCGCGGTCTACCTTCCGCGCCTAGCCGACTTGTTCGACCTCTTTTGTCGCGTCGAATAGACGGTAAGTCAGAGTTCCCAACCCTATAGGTTCCCTCCCGACTTCCGTCTGTAACGCGGCCTCGCATTCGACAATCCAAGCCTTTTGAAACTCATTGAAATCGACGCTCTTGCAGTCGTCGAGTAGGAAGTGCGACGGCGGCGGCGGTTCTTGATTCTTCTCCTGCGCTTCTTCAATCCTGTCGAGGAATCCTTGGATCGCCTCCCGGTTTACCGTTGTCTCGACTATTCGTGCGGCCTCCGCCCCGGTGAGTCTTCTCTGATATGGCGTCGGCTTCGCGGGAACGGGAGTAGGTGGCGCCTCGGACGCGACCTCATCATCATCTCCGTCCCCATCCCAAGGCTCCCACGCCATGACGCCAGCCGCCACTCCGGCACCGAGCGCCGCGAAGGCGACCGCGATGATGACGGTCCCAAGCGAGAGGCGGAGGGTCATAGATGGCCGCCTACCAGCCTAGCTGGTCCATCCGCTCATCTACCGACTTCATCAAACGGTCTGTCCAATCCCGCACGTTCTGCACTTGTTGCGACCAGTTGATGATGCTTCCAAGCGGAACTCCACGACGTACGCCAATCAGAATATGCAGTTGACCCTGAGCGGAATTAAGGCCATCCGCGAGCCTGCGAAGAGCCTCATCATGAATTCGATGAGGTCGCCAAAGAAAGTAACGATAAATACGTTCTAACTCAAGAACGTATTGATCGTGTCTCAGTAAGGCTTGATTAACGTCGCCGGCCAAAGTGTCCGTATACTGTATCTCCAACGCCGATGGTTCCGGCGTCGCCCGCCTGACCGACAACCGCGCCATTGACACCGGTCCGGCGTGGTCGCCCGACGGCGCCTGGATCGCCTTCCACTCCCTCCGCGACGGCAAAGCCGAAATCTATGTCGTGAAGGCCGACGGCTCGGGCTTGACCCGCCTCACCGACAACCCCGCGATTGACTGCTGCCCCACCTGGTCGCCGGCGCCGTAAGCCGGTTGCCCTCCGTTCACGCCTGCGCCTGTGGCGACTTGGCCCGACGACCGGATTTCTAGTATGCTCGGCCAGAAGACCGGCATGCAAGGAAGAAGATGACCAAACGGTACAAGGCCCCCAGGGGCACCACGGACGTTCTCCCGGAGGACCAGCCCTACTGGGATCGCGTCTGGGAGGCGTCCGCCCGCATATGTGGGCTGTTCGGCTACCGGCGCATCGAGACGCCCGTGTTCGAGGACGCGTCCCTGTTCAGCCGCGGCGTGGGCGAAGTCACGGACATCGTCCAGAAGGAGATGTACGTCTTCGAGGACCGCGGCGGTCAGCAGCTCGCCCTGCGCCCGGAGGGCACCGCGCCCGTCTGCCGTGCCTATCTGGAGCACGGCATGCACAACCTGCCCCAGCCGGTGCGCTTGTGGTACTGGTGCCCCATCTTCCGCTATGACCGCCCCCAGGCCGGCCGCTACCGCCAGCACACCCAGCTCGGCTGCGAGGCTATCGGCGAGGCGGACGCCTCCGTGGACGCGGAGGTGATCGAGCTCCTCTTCCGCCTGTACGAGGATCTCGGCCTCCAGGGGCTCACGCTCCACCTGAACAGCATCGGCGACGGCGAGTGTCGGCCCCGCTACCTGGAGGCGCTGCGCGGCTACTACGCCGATAAGCTGGAGCAGGTGTGCAACGACTGCAAAGAGCGCTACCAGCGTAACCCCCTGCGCCTCTTGGACTGCAAGCAGGAGCGCTGCCAGCCTGTGATCGCCGCCGCGCCCCCCTTTACCGATCACCTATGTGACGCCTGCGCCGACCACTTCTCGCGCCTCCGGGCCTATCTTGAGGAAGTCGAGATCGAGTACGTGGTCAACCCCCGCCTGGTGCGCGGGCTGGACTACTACACCCGCGCCGTGTTCGAGTTCCAGCCCCAGGCGGAGGGCGCCCAGAGCACCGTGGGTGCCGGCGGCCGCTACGACGGCCTTATCGAGCAGCTCGGCGGCAGACCCACGCCCGGCACCGGCTTCGCCACCGGCATCGAGCGTATAATCCTCAACCTCAAACGCCAGGAAGTGGCCGTTGACGCGCCCGTGCGGCCGCGCGTGTTCGTCGCCTTTCAGACCGCCGAGGCCCGCTCCCAGGCGTTCCGGCTCGCCTCAGGCCTCCGTCGAGAGGGCATCGCCGCAGTCGTCGCCGCCGGAGAGCGCTCCCTCAAGGCGCAGATGCGCCACGCCGATTCCCTCGGCGCCGACTACGCCGCCATCATCGGCAAGCGTGAGCTGGAACACGGCACGGCGACGTTGCGCCGCCTATCGGACGGCCATCAGGAGACGCTGCCGCTGGCGGATGTGGCGACGATAATGACGCACTAGAACTGCTGGCCCCCACGGGCGCGAGACCTAACGACATACCTACGTCTCTTTTGTTAAGGGCGCTTACCGGTCGTAAATAGGTCGCATAGGTTCCTGGTTAGGTCTTGACAGGTGGCCTGCAATGCGTTAAGGTCTTGTTAGGTTGGTACTAAGGAGGATCTCCATGGACGTTACTCAGCGTGCCTCGCTGCTGATGCGGCTTGCGCAGAAATGCCCCGAAGACAGGCCTGCCTTGCTTGAATGGGCTCACGAGCTGCTGGAGGAAGAAATCCGCAGAACCGTCGGACCGCTGCGAGAACCAAGCCGCGTGGACCCTACAACCGAGCAACCGATACGCTTTCCACTGCGCGTATTCATTCAGACTCGGGATCGCCGGATCGACGGTATCCTTCACCGAGACGCGAGTGTCGAGGCGAACGGCAAACGGTATGGAAGCATATCTCGATTTGCGTCGGATGAACTAGGTTACCCCGAGAACGGGTACCGGAAGGTGCAATACGAGCGGCCCGATGGGAGTTTTGGCGTCATCGATGAGTTGCGCCGAGATGGGATAGTAGGACGACCTCTCAGGGGCCGACGCCCCAGAGCCCCCGTGCTATAATCGCATCAGGCCCCCGTTTGGGGGGCCTAGTCACGTCTGCGTAGACACGCGCATACCTCACGTCCCGGCTGGGGTGGAGCGACACATCATGATCGATAAGCTAGCCGCAATAGAGGCCCGATACGAAGAGCTCGGCCGCGAGATGGCCCGCCCCGAAATCGCCGGCGACCACGAGCGGCTCCAGCAGCTCGCCCGCGAGCACTCGTCCCTTGAGGATACGGTCACGATGTACCGCGAGCACCGCCGTCTGGCCCAGGCGCTGGAGGAAGCGCGCGTTATCGTCTCTGAGAGTGGAGACTCAGACCTTGTCGCCCTCGCCCAGGAGGAGATCGAGCAGACGCAGGCCGGCATCGAGGCGCTGGAGGAGAAGCTGCGCCTCGCCCTCGTCCCCAAAGACCCCCTCGACGACAAGAACGTCATCGTCGAGATCCGGGCCGCCGCCGGCGGCGAGGAGGCCTCCCTGTTCGCCGGCGACCTCTACCGTATGTACAGCCGCTACGCTGAGCGCAAGGGCTGGACGGTAGAGGTGCTGGACTCCCACCCCAGAGACCTCGGCGGCTTCAAGGAGATAACCTTCGAGGTGCATGGCGAGGGCGCCTACTCTCATCTGAAGTTCGAAAGTGGCGTCCACCGCGTCCAGCGCGTCCCCGCCACCGAGGCTAGCGGCCGTATCCACACCTCCACCGCCACCGTCGCCGTCCTGCCCGAGGCCGACGAGGTTGATGTCCATATCGATGACAAGGAGCTGCGCATCGATATCTTCAACGCCAGCGGCCACGGCGGCCAGAGCGTACAGAAGAACGCTACCGCCATCCGCATCACCCACCTCCCTACAGGCATCGTGGCGGTCTGCCAGGACGAGCGCTCCCAACTCAAGAACCGCACAAAGGCGATGGCCGTCCTCCGCGCCCGCATCCTTGACGTCGAGCAGCGCAAGCAGCGCGAAGAACTGGACTCCACCCGGCGCTCCCAGGTCGGCACCGGCGAGCGGGCCGAGAAGATACGCACCTACAACGTCCCTCAGGATCGCGTCACAGACCATCGCATCAACTACACGCGGCACAACCTCCCCGCCCTCCTCGACGGCGAGATCGACGACATCATTGAGGAGATGCAGGAAGACGAGCGGTCGCGTCTCCTCGAAGCCCAGCTCGCGTGAGACCCCACTTGTCATCCTGAGCGGCGAGGAGGTTCTTCGAATGCGACGGCCGGGGCACGCGAAGGGATCTGGAGCGGCGCAGCGGCGTGGGTCGGATCGCCCGGAACGGGCAGGCACGCCCCTGAGCATCCGTGAGGCCCTCCACCGCGGCTCGCGGATGCTCGCCGAAGCCGGCAGCGAAGAGGCCACTCTGGAGGCGGAGCTCCTCCTCGCCCACGCCCTTAACACTGACCGTACCCACCTCTACCAGCGCCTCCGCGACGAGCTGACGCCCCAGGCTGAGAGCGCCTTCGATGCTCTGCTCCAGCGCCGCCTCGCCCATGAGCCGACGGCCTACATCCTCGGGCACAAGGAGTTCTACGGGCTGGAGTTCGAGGTCACGCCGGACGCTATCATCCCCCGCTCCGAGACAGAGACGCTCGTGGAGCTGGTGCTGGACTGCGCACGGTCGGCGTCAGCACGAGAAATGCGCATCGCGGACATCGGTGTCGGCTGCGGCGCCATCGCCGTTGCGCTGGCAGTGAACCTGTCTGAGACTGACATCATCGCCACCGACATCTCGCCGCGGGCGCTGGCCCTGGCCCGCCGCAATGCGCAGCGCCACACGGTCGCGGACCGCATCCGTTTTCTTGAAGGCGACCTCCTGGAGCCGCTGGACGCGCCCGTGGACGTCATCGCCGCCAACCTCCCCTACGTCCGCAGCGGCGACCTCGAGGCGGCGCCGCCGGAGATCAACGAGCACGAGCCGCGGCTGGGGTTGGACGGCGGCCCGGACGGCCTCCGTCTCATCGAGCGGATGTTGCGGGACGCCCCACCCCACCTCAAGCCCGGTGGCGCTCTGTTCGCCGAGATCGACGAGGAGCAGGGCGACTCGGCGCGCACGCTGGCGGCGGCGGTCTTCCCCCAGGCCCGCATCGAGGTGAGGCGGGACCTCTCGAGGCTGGACCGCGCGCTGGTTGTCCTGACGTAGCGCTGCAGCGAACACGCGGGGTAGCGCGAAGCCTGAATCCGATTTCAGGCCCACCACCTGAGCGACAAGTCCCCCTTGACCAAGTATAGAACATTAGTTCTATACTTGGTGTGCCAATCGCTAGAAAGGAGCGGGCCATGGCCTCAGGCGTCATCTTCGAAGAGATCGAGTGCAAGTCCATCATCAACCGCGTCCAGGCCACGGGCATGC
>CAJXNA010000140.1 GCA_913056415.1 uncultured Chloroflexota bacterium
CCAGCGTCACCCTCGACATCTAGTTCGTTTCCGGCGCGGGCCCCGCCGCCGGACGTATCTTTCGATGACACTCGGCCGATGACTGTCGGCACTGGAGATTTGCCGCCTTATGGCCCATGATCGGGCCATGATCTTCGCCGACGAGGTCTTCTCCCGGGACCGCTTGCGCGCCAGGATCGGGGCCCAATACCGCGCCGATGAAACCGCCATGGTCGAGGCGCTCGTCAAGCAAGCCAGGCTCGGCGCCACCGCCGACAAGCGCATCGCCAGGACCGCCCGCAAGCTGGTCTCGGGCGTACGCGAGAAGCGCGTCCGCGCCGGCGGCATCGACGCCTTCCTGCATGAATACGGCTTGTCCAACCGCGAAGGCATCGTGCTCATGTGTCTGGCCGAGGCGCTCTTGCGTATCCCCGACGCCAAGACCGCCAACCGTCTGATCCGCGACAAGATCGGCGCCGCCGACTGGAAGAGGCACCTCGGCCACAGCGATTCCCTGCTGGTCAACGCCTCGACCTGGGGGCTCATCCTGACCGGGCGCGTCGTCCGGCTCGATAGCGAAGAGGAGCGCGACGTCTTCGGCCTCCTGGGACGCCTCGTCGCGCGCTCGGGCGAGCCGGTGATCCGCCAGGCGATCAACGGCGCCATAGGTATCCTCAGCCGCCAATACGTCATGGGACGCACCATCGGCGACGCGCTCGACCGGGCGGCGGCGGCCGAGGAGGCCGAGAGCCTCGAGCCCTGGGCGCGCGCCAACTTGCGCGACATGCGCCGGCGCTGGCGGCACGAGAGCGCCCTCGAGCCGGCCCTGGTCGAGGCGCTGAGCAAGGTCGGCAATGCCTGCGAGATGGTCTGGCGCGAGGCCCGCGCCAAGGCCGATTTCGCCATGGTCCTGCCCAAGCTCGAAGAGCTCTTGGGCCTCACGCGCCAGGCAGCCGCGGCCAAGGCCGTGGTCTTGGGCTGCCCGCCCTACGACGCGCTGCTCGACCAATACGAGCCCGGCGGTTCCTCGGCGCGCATCGATGCGATCTTCGACGACCTGGCCGCGTTCCTGCCGGAGTTTTTGGGCCGGGTGCTGGAGCGCCAGGCTGCCGCGCCCGCGCCGCTGGCTGATCGAGGAGATGGAGGCGGGCTTCCAGGCGGCCCTCATCTGGGAGCTGGGGGAACGCGTTCACACTCCCCTCCACAGACGAGCAGCTCGAGGCCACGCCGGAAGGCGAGCGGATCTAGACTGCTCTACGCCTGAAGCCCGGACTGGATGAAAATCCCGTTGTGGATCAAGAAGCTACGTACCGCGTTCCCCGCTCGCCCCTGCGCCGACCTATCGCCCGGCAGTGAGGCCTGCCACTCCGCGATCTTATCGTTGTAGAAGCGGCGGCCCTTCACGCTGATCCGCTTCCCCGCCTCCGACTCCCGGACGCACTCCTTGATGACTGTGTCCGGGTCCTTCTCTACGAAACCGCAGAAACCGGCTAGCGCCTCCAGACGCTGATCCCAGTCGTTCGGGTCCTCGCCCCACTGCTGGCGGAGCCCCTGGAACCACGTGCGAACGGTCTCGAACTCCTGGACGGGCTTGGACGGAGGCACCGGCCTACTCAGGCAGGCCGAAGCGGCGTGCAAGCTCGCGGAGCTCTTCCGTGCGGCCGGGGAGGGGCGCCGGGGCCTGGATCATACCCGCCCCTCTGAGGCGCTCCACCACCTTCTCGTCGCGCGCAAAAGGTGTGCCGTACTCCCCCTCGAAGTACAGCTCCTCGAAGGGGGGTCGCGGCCGCTGGCCGCCGGCCTCCCAGGACTCCGCGGGGTAGCCGACTAGAAGTACCCAGAGGGGCACCCAATCATCCGGCACGTTGAACACCCGCTTGACGAGGCCTGGGTTGGGGGTGTTGAGGCAGGCGCCCAACCCTTCCTCAAACGCGGTCAGAAGCGCTATGTGAGCCGCCCCCCCACAGTCCGCCGCGGCGGCCGGGAGGTACCCCTGCAGGTTCTCCGTCATCGGCTTCAGGATCTGGGGGTAGACGAAATCGTCGACGAACTTGTGGCTCCAGCCGTGGGTGGGGGCCAGGGCGCCCACGTCCACCAGCTCCTTCAGCCGCTCCCCCTTGATCCGGTTAACGACACCCAGATCGCAGAAGAAATAGATGTGGAGGGGCGCCAGATCAAGCGTCAACGCGGCCACCGGCGTCTTGAGCTGATCCAGCTTCTCCTTGGGCAGCTTATCCCGCTCAACCACTATCGCCCGCAGCCACTGAGCGTTCACCGCGCAGGAAGCCAGGCGCGCCGCCTCCAGGATCGTCTGTATCTTCTCCCGTTCCACCTGCTTATCCGGCTCAAAGAAGCGGATGGAGCGGCGGCGGCCTACGACCTGCTTGAATTCCACGGGATTCCCTCCTTTACTGTCAGTCGGCCCAATCATGGGTGCGGCGGAATAGGCTCTGTCAATCTCAGTAGCGAGGAAACTAATATTAACCGAAATTCCATCGCCTATGTCAAGAAGTTCATTGAAGCGCCCTTTACCCTCCTGTAACATCTTTATTCCAACGCTGTTATTGATTGTGAGTTTACCTGTCGGTTGACTTGCCGGGATGCTGGCAGAAGGCTCAACAAACAAATAACGTTCGTGCTAGCCCAGGGGAGGGTTATGAGTCGGTCTAACCTCAAAGAGGCCGATGATACTGAGCTAATCGCTCACGCGGCCAAGGCTGATCGTGAAGCCTTTGGCGCCCTTTACGAGCGATACGTCTTCAGGGTCTTCCGCCACGTCTATTACCTGACGAACGACTCTCACACGGCGGAAGATCTGACCGCTCAGACTTTCCTCAACGCCCTAGAGGCGATCCACAGATACGAAGTGCGGGGAGTTCCGTTCCTGGCTTGGCTCCTCCGCATAGCCTACAACCTCACGGTGAACCATAAGAAGGTTCGCAGTAACGGCCACGCTCCGCTCTCGGAGACGGTGGAAGTCAGGAGCACCCAGTACTCGCCGGAAGCATCATGTGAGGCCAAAGTGGACGGCGAGCAAGTATGGGAAGGGGTGCGGAGACTCAGAGGGGACCAGCGCCAGGTCATTGTAATGCGCTTCATCGACGGCCTGAGCTACCCGGACATCGCTAAAGTGCTCGGCAAGAGCATCGGCGCGGTGCGGGTAATTCAGCACCGGGCCCTGTGCGCCCTCCGTCGGCGACTGGAGGATGACCTTGGCCACTATTACGCTAAGTCACGCGCTGGCTGATTGTCTGGATGCTCTACGGGAAGGTGAATCTCTGAAAGCGTGCCTGGACAGATACCCGGAGCACCGGGAGCGCCTGCGGCCGCTGTTGGAGGTAGCCCAGACCCTCCACCGGGAGGAGTACCAGGAGGAAGCCACGCCGTCACCGGACTTTGTAGGAGACCTTAAATCGATACTCACGGAAGAGATGAGCAAAAGCAGGAAAGGAGGTGGAGCACATAGAAAGAGTCGCTAAAAAGATTCGGCACCACTAGGACCCCTCTGCGCGTTCCAAGGTAATTGCTCCCTACCCTGGTCAGAAAGCGCGTCCGCGTCCCTCGCGGTGCCGTCTATTTAGGATACGGCCAAGGAACCGCCTTGGCAAGGGGGCGCCCCAGTACCCGCAAATAAATCTAGCGAGATCAGAAGGAGGAACACCCAATGACTAAACTGTACACCTGGATGAAGGACCTGCTCAGGAGCGAGCGCGGTCAGGACATGGTTGAGTACGCCCTGATCACGGTGATCATCTCCGTGGCCGTCGTGCTGGCGACCATCTTCATCCTGGAGCCCGCCTTCACCACCTGGGCCACCAGCGTCAAGACCTGCATCGAGCTGCCCTCGTCCTGCGTCTAGCGGCGTGAGCGCTTGGACGGCTGCCGTGGGAGGCGGGACAGCCCCTCCCACGGCAACCGCCAGGCAGGTAGTAAAAAAGACCCTAGCAGACGGAAGGCGAAGATATGACGCTGAAATCGAGTGACCGAAAAGAGAGAGGGCAGGCCATGGTGGAGTTCGCCCTGCTGCTGCCCATCTTCCTCGCCGTGCTGTTCCTCATCATCGACTTCGGCGTCGGCATCAACCGCTGGGTGATCGTCACCAACTCCACCAGGGAAGGGGCGCGCATCGGGGCCGTGGGCGCCAGCACTACCGACATCGCCGATAAGGTGGCGACCACCTCCAACGGCCTCCTGGACGCAGGCGACGTCACCATCAGATACGTGGGCGATGGCGACGGTGCGGTCGACCGCGGCGAATCAGTCGTCGTGGAGAGCGACTACGAATATGGGATGATCACCCCGCTGGGCGCTTTCCTCAGCATAGCGTTCGATAGCATAACCTTCCATTCCTGTACCGACATGCGTCTGGAGCTGCCCGTCTCCGGCGCCGTTGATAATAGTGGAGGCGATGTATGTTCCTGATATTGCGCAAGCTCATAGACAGCTGCCGCGGTCAGCGCGGCCAGGTGCTGGTGATGGGCGTGGGTGTGCTGATTATGAGCCTGGGCGTCATCATGATCTCCGTCGACGTTGCCTGGTGGCTGCGCGATAAGCGCGACGCCCAGAACGACGTCGACGCCATCGCCCTGGCGGCGGTGCAGGAGATAGGGGACCCGCTGGACCGCGATCTGGCAGTGGCCGCCGGCCTGGACTGGGCGGACCAGAACGGTGTTGAAGGCAGTCTGGTGGTGGACCCGGACTGCGCCGACGGGGTACTCTACCAACATTTCTGCTTCATAGACCGCCCCCCCTCTGACGGTCTGGACGACATGGTGCGGGCCAAGGTCAGCCGGCCCAGCAACAGCTTCATCGCGGCTGCTGTGGGCGTGGACAGCCCTACCCTTAACCCCTCGGCGGCTGCCGCCAAGATCCGCGCCTTCGGCGCCTGCATCATGCCCTGGGCCATCGACGCCCACCCGGACTTTGAAGACCCCGAAGCCTACGGCGACGTCTGGGGCGTCCTGGGAGACCCTCCGGATGCCCAGCAGCTCTTCGTCTTCCAGCTGAGCCCCGGCAGCGGCTTCGCCGGCGACGACAGCGCCTCTGGCAACTTCGGCGCCCTTGGCGTCTACGGCGCCAACGACGCCGCCTACACGGACACTATCATCAACGAGTGCGGCAGCAAGGACCAGAGCGCCTGCGACTCCGATTCTCAGGTAGTCGTGCCGGGCGAGACCCTGGGCTGCGACATCCAGACCGGCAACCTGGGCGCGACCACTAACAAGGCCCTGAACAACCGCGCCGACAGGTTTGGCGAGACGTCACCCTACACAGACTGCGACGCCGGCTCCTACTCTGACGCCCTCACGAAAGCGAATTCTTGTCAGGGCCGCCTTGTTGTGCTGGCCACCATCAAAGACTTCCCGGAGCAGGGCAGCGACATCATCGATATCTACGGCATCGCCAACTTCTACATCGCCGGTTGGGACCGCTGCGCCCCCTTCAACAACGGCAACTGCGACAGCAGCCTCCCCCCTGACGACGGCCTCGTCTGGGGTTACCTGCTGCTGGAGGAGCTGGGCGGCAGCCCCGCCTGGAAGTTC
>CAJXNA010000141.1 GCA_913056415.1 uncultured Chloroflexota bacterium
CGTCCGCCGCAAAGCCCCAGGCGACAAGGACCCCAGCTTCGTTGCCGCCGGCGTCTTCGGCCCGATCCTGGGCGGGCGCATGGACGAACTGCTTTTCGATGACATCTGCGACCAGGAGAACACGGCCACGGCGCACCAGCGAGAGAAGTTGCGGGAGTGGGTGAAGGCAACCGCCATGACTCGGGTAGTGCCGGGCGGGCGCGTCGGCGCGATCATGACGCGCTGGCACGAAAGAGATCTGGCGGCCGAACTCAAAGCGATGGGAAATTTTCGCGTGATTCACATGCCAGCAATCGGCTACTACGGCGAGGGCGAGGCGCTCTGGCCCGAGGTCTGGCCGCTGTCGAAGCTGGCGGAAAAACAAAGAGAACTAGGTTCTCTTAGTTTTGAGGGCATGTACCAGGGAAATCCCACCGTCCCCACCGGCGACGTCCTGCGGCGCGCGTGGTGGAAGGTGGAGGAGAGTTGGCCCAAGGAGTTCGACGATACGATCCAGGTTTACGACACGGCGTTCAAGGAGGGGGCGGCGGCTGATTATTCAGTGTGCATCACGATGAGTCTGTTGCAAGGGCGCGTCTACGTGCGCGACGTGCTGCGTGAAAAGCTCGCGTGGCCGGATCTCATGAGGGCGGTGCGGGTGCAGTACGAGTGCCACCGGCCGCGCCTCTGCCTGATCGAGGACCGGGCCAGCGGGCAATCGTTGATCCAGGCGCTCCGGCAGGAGGCGATCCCGGTCCTACCCGTCCGGGCGGATAAGTCGAAGCTGGCCCGCACCACCGCGATCTCGGGGTTCGTGGAGGCGGGCCGGGTCTGCCTGCCCCGGCACGCGGCCTGGCTAGACGACTTTTTGGAAGAGACGGCCGCCTTCCCGCGCGGGACGCACGACGACCAGGTCGACGCCCTGGTGCACGGGCTGACCTACTACTTCCTGCGGGACGAGGGAGAGACGGTGGTGGAGTATAGCTCGACGGAAAGCATCACCCCGGAGCTGGACGAGATAGACGCGCGTTTCGGGATCTACGAGTAAGGCGGCGGGGAAACCGTATAAGCGTGCCGGGCCCGTACCTCCGGGGCTCGTTATCTGATTCGCGGTACGGGCGGCCCCACGCACACCCCGGGGGCCGCCCCTCCCCGCCGCTCCGTCAACGCACCGGGAAGTTCAGGCGGCGGAGGAGGGATTGGAAGCGGGGGTCAGGATGCACTACTCCCCCGAATCGTTCTAGACTCTCCAGCAGAGCTAAACCTAACCTTGGTATGTTAGAGCCCTACTCGGCAACAGGAGCCGGTGCGGGCTGGTCTGGGTTCCAAATGACCACGACTTGTTTCCAAGCGCCGTCGGGCTGCTTCTTCCAGACGTTTACCCACTTGCCTATCTCTGTAGCTGGATTCCCCTCCGCGTCGGTTACGCCAAGCTCATACGTGCCCCACGAGTAAGCCACGTCGCCTGCACGGGACACTTCCACGCTGCTCGTCTGCCAGTCAACACTCGGACTTGCAGTGATATCAGACCATACCCCCCGTCTCGCCTCCTTGCCGGTAGCGATGGGCGCATTAGGCGGAAACATCGAAGCACCGTCCGCTTGCAAGGAAACTAGGCGCTCAACATCCCCTGTTTTCGCAGCGTTCAACATCTCGACATCCCCCGCATTACGGATGGCTGCCTCTTCGGCTGCAACGTCTCCCCTCGGAGCACATCCGCCAGTTACAAGCACGAGCGAAGCTACCAGAAAAACTCCTGTCCTGCGCATAGTTGCCCTCCTAGATTGTCTTACGAGTGAACCGAAAGGAGCCCCAACTTCGAGACCATCCTACTCCTGCTGGTTGGAGGGTGTCAATGAGAACTCTGGTGAGCGTCCTACTCCGGCAAGTTCATGCGGCGGAGGAGGGAGTGGAGTGAGAGCAAACGGGGGGTCAGGTCACTTTCGAATTATAAAATAACGCGGTCTTGTGATAGTGTCGCACGAGCGTCACAACCGAATTTCGAAAATGGAGGGATTTGAATGAGAACCTATATCTCTTGGCTCTTGGCCGGCGTTGCGTTGGTAGCCGCCCCGGCCGTCCAGGCACAGGACACCCCGACCGCGTTCGCCATGGCAACCTACTACCGCTGCGTGCAGGGCGACGTGGCGCGCGCCGATGCGATCTATAAGGAGCACGTCGCACCGTTCCTAATGGCCGAGCAGGCCGCGGGGCGCATCACGGCCTACGGCTGGGCAAAGCACTGGTCCGGGGGCGACTGGCGGCGGCTGGAATATACCGTCGGCACCGACATGGACAAGTTGCTGGATTCGCGCGCGGCGATCATTAAGATGACGGAGGCACCTGAGCACGCAAAGGCCATTGACGAGTTCCAACGCATCTGCTCGTCCCACGACGACTACGTCTGGCGCTCAAACGCCAGCTCCCAGGCTCCTATTGCCTTCGCCCGTGACCGGTCGCCCTTCGCGATGTCCACCTACTTTGTGTGCAACGCGGACGAACCCGAGGCTGACTTCATCGTGAAGACGGTCTTCGCCCCCGTCCTGAACCAGCGCGTGAAGGACGGCATGATCGCCTCGTGGATCTGGCAGGAGCACCTGACGGGCGGGAAGTACCGCCGCCTGCTGGTGCTCGATGGCGCGGATGAGAAGGCACTGATGAAGAACTGGGCTTCGCTCCAGGGGGACCTAGAGAAGGCCGCTCCCGACTTGGCCCGCCGTTTCACCGAGATCTGCGACAGCCATACCGACTACATCTGGGAGAACACGAAGTAAGACCCACCGCCGTTTGTCAATCTGGTGGATGGCCATGTAGGGCTCGAACGGATGCCCGACCGGCCGGCCGTAGCACTCGCACCCGCCGGCAAGTCAACGCGGGGCGCCGGGTGACGCCGGAGCGGGACGCGGCGGAGAGGATCATCGCGGAGTGGTTTGGAGAGGAATTCCGGCTGCGGAATTTCCGCTAGATTTGCCTTATATTCGCCTACTATATATGGGCAGCCGTGGCCGGGGAACCTCTATAGGTTGGACTCTCGCCTTGACATGCGTGGAGAAAAGGCGTAATAGAGTAGAAGTCGCGTATCGCCCCAGCGGAACGGGGAAAAACGCGGTAGGGGAAAACTAGGTTAGCAGCCGCAGAGTAAGCTCCGCGTAGCTAAGGTTGAGTCCTCTTCTCTTGTTCAGGCGAGAGCCTGTCTAAAGAGACTAAATTTATTGCTGTGGAGAGCATTCTTGTGGAGGCAGCGCCCTGTGGGACGAAGGCGGGTGTGGAGGAGGAAAGCATGGCAAAAAAAGAAACGGTAACTAGAGTGATTGACGGGGATACTTTCATGACCTCAAGCAGACCAAAATCTGTCCGACTTGCCAACGTGAATGCGCCTGAGAAGGGCGCACCTGGTTCGGTCAAGGCCCGGGATGCTCTCAGCAAGATGATCGAAGGCAAAGAGGTTCGGATCGACACCGTCGCCCGCGACAAGTATGGTCGCTCGGTGGCGAAGGTGTACGTCGGGCGAGAGTCAGTCAACAAGAACATGCAAAGGAAGCTAAAGCGTTGAGGTTTGACTGGGCCACGCTGTTAGTCTTGTTGGAGTAGAAAGTGGAAGAATTGCTATCTCCTGTTCGGTTTGCCCGCCACGCTCTAGACAACCTTCAGTCAGTGATTCGATTCCAGGACACTAAGGCGGGAGCGCTGACTGCCCTCGTCTTACTTATTGGGGGCGTCGGCTACGAGCAATTTCAGCAAGGACTAGGGAGCCTCACCTTTGCTCCCTCACCTCTACTATATTGGTTGGAAGATCTTGTCTTCTCGGTGGCTTGGGCGGTATTTTGGGTTGCGGCGGTCGCTACTCTCGTCAGGCTATTATTTCTTGTGGTACTTCCGCGGTCTGCTACTCATTACGCGCAACCGACAAAGACGCGTGACCTATTGTTCTGGGGACACATCTTGCTGCATGACTCCAACGAGAGTTACTACGCCGCCGTGCAGAACGTCGATGAGAAAGTGGAACTTAGAAACGTCACGGATCAGGTTTATGAACTCGCTCATATTGTTGACGCAAAAGTAAAGGCGCTGCAAGAGATGAGAACCTATCTGATAGTGGTAGTTATAAGTTGGCTAGTAGGAACTGGAGCCGCAGTTCTAATACGGCTCCGAGGATAGAGCAATGAAAGATGATCTTCTCAGCAAACTGCTAGGTCTGACGCCGCCGCCCAACGCCCGGCGCAGGTCCTTTGGCCTTAGTCCCTTTTCGCAGCCGTCGGGTCCCCCGCCTCCAACACCGGACTTGAAACCGGTCCTGCCGCCCCCACCGGGCTGGCGTAAGTTCCGCTTGCTTGGTTCGCCGCTGAGCTTGACGGCCTCCACCTTTCGAGTGAAGGGATCGATCAGAAAGGCTGCTAGCGGCGATATTAAGCGTGGTCTTGTCTTGCCTGACCCAGACGACCTGGGATTGGCTGAGGGTAGACAGCTCCGCGTCGCTATCCTGTATGCCGATCTGCGCGGATTCTCTTCGATGGTCGTCACGTCTCCCAAACGGTCGTCGCTGGTGGTTCTGGAGGTCTTTGTCTCGGAGATGGCGCGGCTTGCCTCGTTGTTCCGCGGTGAGGTCGTGGACTGCGCCGGCGACCGCATCCTCGCAGCGTTTCCACAACCACTTTTTGACAGGTCACTGAAATCTGTGCATCGGGCGGTGGCGTGCGGTCTGTGGATGCAAACCGTCATGGACAAGGTGATAACTCCTCAGCTTAGCAGCCAAGGGTACAGCAGTCTTTCCTGCGGCATCGGGATCGACCACGGAACCGTCGTGGTCGCCCGGGTGGGTATCCGTAACAGAAACAAACTCATCTTTCTTGGTTCCCCTGCCGTGGTGGCGGCGAAGCTCGAAGAAGCTGCTGGACCCGGTGAAACCCTGATGTCGCCCGCAGTCTACTCGAACCGGCCTTCCTATCTTAACGCAGCTAATAATTGGGTGATTACGCCCCACCCCCCGTTGGGATCGCCTCAGTACTACAAGACGAGCTGCGTATTCACGGGTGAGAGTCCTCCCATTGCAGGCTAGTCGGCTGGCGAAAAGGAAGAAGAGTCTGGGCAAGAAAAATCTTCGATAGGCGGACCCGCCAACGCCCGCCGCGCCGTACCCCGCGATACCCCCAGCCGCGCGCTGATCCCCTCCCAGGACGCCCCGCCCCGGCGGAGGGCGGCGACCTTCGCGCGGTCCACCGCCACCCGGGGTCGCCCCAGCCGCCTCCCCTTCGCCCGGGCGTTCCGGAGGCCGGCGCGCACGCGCTCGGCGACCAGCCCCACTGCCGTCGAGCTGCGCTGCACTTCGTAGAAGGGCTTCAGGTTGGCGGCGGCCGCGCCCAGTGCCAGGTCGAGCAGCGGCCGGTTCTCGCTTGCGTGGCCCGCGAAGATCAGCGGGTGCGGTTCGAGCTGGCGCCAGGCGATGCGCTTGCGCTGCGCCAGCGGATGCGCCTCGTGGCAGATGAGCACGTATTTGTCCTCGATCAGCGGCACGCTCTGCAGCTCCGGCGCGTGCGCGCCCGCC
>CAJXNA010000142.1 GCA_913056415.1 uncultured Chloroflexota bacterium
GGTCGCTTTCGTCCCGGCGACCCGCCTTTCTGGTGAACTTCTGGGACAGGCGCCTTGCTAAGTATGTCGAGGAAGTTAAAGGAGAGGGGCGTAATCTGTTTGTTGCCGCTACGAAGCCCTGACCTGCGGACCACGTAGTGTAAGCGTCCAGCTTACGGCAATAGCGACCGGGCCAGGCCCTGCTTAAAGACCTAAGATAGGCCCAACTCCTCCCGCCAGTAGATGACCAAGTCCCTCATCGCGTCTTCGAACGTCAACTTCGGTTCCCAGCCAGTTTGCTTCCGGAACTTAGAGCAGTCACCCACCAAGTAAGGTACGTCAGACGGACGCAGACGCTGGCTATCGACGGAAAACGGCAACTCCCTCCCCAGGATTCGCGATAGTATATCGATAATTTCGAGTATCTTTACGCCTTTGCCGCCGCAAATATTGTAAACTTCCCCAGTCTCGCCCTTTTCCAGCGCCAGCCAGTATCCGTGGACGATATCCTTGACATGGCTAAAATCCCGCACGGCCTCCAGATTTCCTACCTTCAGTTCTGAGATCTTGCCTGCGGCAAGCATCACAGCCTGCCGTGCAAAGTTGGAGGTCACGAACTCAACGCCACGGCGAGCGCCCTCATGATTGAACGCCCGCGTTCGCACTATATGCATGCCATAGGCGCGGGCGTACTGTGCCCCTAATAGATCACAAGCGACCTTGGATACTGCATAAGGGGAGAGCGGGCGTAACGCCTGAGTTTCCACAATGGGGCACTCGTCGCTGCTCACCAGGCCGTATTCCTCCGATGAGCAAGCGATATGGATCTTAGGCGAGCTGCTGTCTGACCACTGACGCAGGCCCTCCAGCAGAGCCAACGTACCTAAAATGTTCGTTTGTAAGGTGTAATGCGGTAACTCAAAAGAGGTCGGGACGAAGGACTGGGCAGCCAGATGAAATACCAGGTCCGGCTGATTCGTTCTTATGGCAGAGTAGATGGACCGAGAATCTTCCAACTCCGCCTCTACCAGCCTGAACTGCTTGTTATCGATTATTGCTTTAATATTAGTGAGCGGCGAGCGGCGCCGTCTTGTGCCGACGACCTGGCACCCCTTCCCCAGGCAGTATTCAGCCAGATGGCTAGCTACGAACCCCGTTACTCCCGTTATGAGGACTCGCGTTTGCACTTCTCACAACCATCCTTTCCCGCGTTAGCTTCCAAGCAGGCGCAGTAGCTACCCGAGAGACTCATCGGCTCTTTCAATCGATAGTCGATAACCCCGCACTGACTACCCCGAATGCTCAGCACCTGCTAGTTGGCCGCTGCCGGAATTCAGCGAAGTACCCTAACTCGCTTATTCGATCCTTACCTCCGGCATAGGTATGATAAACTGGCCTCCTTGCCTCCGCCACTTCTCCTCCCGACGCCGAAACTCATCCATGAAAGCCCAAGCCAGCACCAGAAAGTAGTCAGGGTTATCTTTCCTGGCCTCCTCTTCGCTAACCACTGGAATACCACTACCGGCGCAATACTTGCCCCATTTCCTACGATTGATGTCAGCTATGGCAGGAATATGCTCTGGCCCGAAGCCACAGTACTGTAGTGTGACGTTACCTTTGGTGGATGCGGCGTAACCATAGACTTTCTTGCCCTCTGAGGTGATATTCCCCACGATATTCACTAGTTGATCTCTAATAGCTTCAACGCGCTCAGCAAACTCATCGAATGGATGTCGTGTATCCAGCCTTATAGCCTCTTCCCATTGCCGCAGGGCTATCATCATTGGGGATGGGGAGCGTTCCCGCCCCATATAGACCCGGATGCTGCCCGCGTTAACGTCATTAATCTCAGCATCAAACATCTTCAACCCATGCTTGGATACGATGAAGTCCAGGCTTCGTAGAGAATGGTACGCTAGATGCTCATGACACACGTTATCGAAAGCGTTCTGGAAGAGCATTAATGGCAGGTAGCTGAGCTGGATTGTGAACACACCATCATCTGCTAGTATGTCAGCTACGTCCGAAACGAACTGATGTGGATCTTCTAGGTCATAGAACATAGCTATAGCGGTAATTATCTTCGCCTTATCCGCTTTTTCAGGGTAAGCCTGGCGGCTAAAGTAATCGCTAATGATATGGTTGCCGCCCCTCTCGGCATCCTCACGGAGATTCAGTGCCGGCTCAAAGCCGATCTTGGTTATGCCCTGAGGGTAGGTATTTAACAAGGTTCCGTCATTGGCACCAATGTCCACAACAGTATCGCGGCGCTCTAAGACCACCTTCTTCTGAGATTGGGCAGTGATATCAGCCAGAGCGTCTCTCATTGTCTGGTTCATGCCGCTTCGGTAGTAGTAGTTACGGAACAGCAGGTCGGAATTCACCGTGTGCCCTAGCTGAAGTAGACGGCACTCAGTATTGCTGCAAAGCATCAAGTCTAAGGGGGCTGCAGGGCTTGCTTCATCGGGATGATCAAGCCAGCCAGCAATCCTCTGATCGCCTAGGCTGAGTACACGTGAGAGACTAGAATCACACGATCTGCAGAACGTCACTTTTGTCGTCATTGTCCGCCTCCACTCCGACGAGAACGAAAATAACATCGCCTCCAGTCAGCGTCAACGAGTTCTAGCGGTTCGCATGGCGCCGTCCTCGTAGCTGGCTCCAGGTGGTTGTAGAGACTGGCGGAAGCAGGGGCACCAGCTGGTGCCGGAATTACCTCCGCACTTCACTGTGTCTTTCACTCATTGGGAGCCTCCAACTCGGTCATCGAATCCGCGCCTAAACACCCGGAAGAGTATGAGTCACCAGGGACGGGGATTCCTTCGTTCTTGAGGGTGGGAGCATGCACCGCGGCTTCCCGCTGGGGGAAACGGTTGTTCGGCTAGAGGCCCGGCACCCAGACCGTCTGACCGCGACGTACACTGCCCACGGCGTGTCCCACTGGGCTCCTCCGCAGGTGTTCTGGTGGTTAATCATACGCTTCACGCGCGTTTTAAGTCGAGAGAGCCTCTGTCAGACGCCATTGACCCACATGCCACGACGTATTGATCGACGCAGATTCCTCCAGGTGTCGGTAGGTGCAGCCCTAGCGAGCGCGGCCCTGGACGACAGGCCGACTAGACATCCTTGTCCTGGGAGAGCACAATCAACTGCGGCACACGTGGTTCGCCAAGGGCAGTGGGTGGCATCCGAAGGGCCTTTGGAGAACCTGGGGTCGCCGTAGGAGAGTATGGGGCGACGGCGGACCCGGGCTCCGGTTAATCGAGAGACGCTTCGCCCGTTACTATATACCGGAGATAAGTAGCGCCCGTTGCTCAGGAGAACGAATCCACATGTCGCGCCGCATAGACCGACGCAGATTCCTCCAGGTATCGGCCGGTGCTGCGGCGGCAGCTGTGGCTTACGGAGTCCTGGGGGTGCCAGGCGTCCGATCAAGGCCAGAGCCGTCCGCTCGCAGGGTTCTAACGAAAGAGTTCCACCTGGGGCCCGCGGAGCTGGCAGAGGGTTCTCGCGTTGGGTTGGCGGCGAGCTCCGAGGGGCTGAAGGTGGGGAGCGGGCGTCATGCCGGTCACGTCTTGTCGCCCGTCCTTAAATCGGACATCCTGTTTGACTACGTAGGACTGTTCTGGTCCGGCCTGTATCCTGAGGACAGCTCCGCAGCCTTCTGGGTGAGGACATCGACGGACGGTCGCAGCTGGAGCCCCTGGGAGACCGTCCATGTCGAGATGCCCCCCGGCCCTCAGGCCCATACGACACATACGGAGCGCTCGTGTGGGCTGACCGCGCCAACTATGTCCAGTTCCTGGGCGAGATGCGGGGCGCTGGTAAGAAACCCGAGCTCCATCGTGTAGGCCTTACGCTGCTGAATCCGTATGACGGTCCCGTCCTGGAAGCCGTATCCGAACCCGGCGATGGCGGCTTCGCAAGCTCCGCCTTGGCTGCGGAGGCTGACTCGGATCTAGAGGCCAACGCCACACTGGCAGCGGCGTCCGGGAAGCAGATTACGTTCAAGCGGGAGGACTGGGGCGCCGATGAGAGTCTGCGGTTCTCCGGCGGCCAGGAGATATGGCCCCGTTCCTACGTGCCCACCAAGAAGTTGGTCGTGCATCACACTGTCACCAGCAACAGCTATGCCACCGCCGAACAAGCCAAGGCTCAGGTTAGAGCGATCTACACCTACCACGCCAGGTCCCTAGGCTGGGGCGATATAGGCTACAACAGCCTAATAGACAGGTTCGGCAATTCCTACGAAGGGCGGCGGGGCCGCAGTGGCCCGGGCTACGACGGCCCGGGCGGCCGCGAGATCCTCAGCGAGGATGTCGTCGCCGGTCACGCGCTCGCCTACAACTACGGCAGCAGCGGTATCGCCCTACTGGGCACATTTTGTACGCCCAGCGAATGTTCGGGGGGCTCTCCGACCTCCGCGATGATATCTCGGCTCAAGGATGTTCTAGAGTGGGAGTGCCGCAATCACGGCATCAATCCTAAGGCGAATTCCGACTTTCTCCTCCACAGCGGCAGCTGGCACCGCGACCTCCGTAACCTGGTAGGGCATCGAGATGTCTCCGGGACAACCTGTCCCGGCGGCAACGTCTATGCCTTGCTGCCCACGCTGCGCAGCGACGTGGCCGCCCGACTGGGTTCAGCCGGGCCCTCCGTGTCGATCACCTCGGCTCCGGCTGAGGGCACGATCAGCAAGGGCGAAGTAGAGTACACGTGGAAGGGCAGCGGCGGCTCCGGTGGCCTGAAATACTCCTACTGCCTAGTGGGGTGGTCGAAGATCTCAGGCAGCAGCGTAGTCAAATACCATCGTGGGTTCAGTTCACGGAAATCGCCGATCTGGAGCTCGTGGACCCAAGATACCAAGGCTAAACTTTGCTATGTGACCGGTGGTATCTACACCTTCCATGTCAGGGTAAAAGACTCCAGCGGCCGGGTTGGCGTCTATTGGGAGTCTCGGACTTTTCGGGGGACGGCTCAGTCAAAGGTCTGCGATGGGGCGCTGGTGCGGGGTTCAGCGCCAGACGTGTTCATCATGCAGAAGGGGCTCAAGCGGCACGTTGTGAGCTTGCAGAACTTCATAGCCCGCGGGTTCTCCTGGAGTGACGTCGTGGATGTGTCCGATAGCCTCCTGAACTCCATACCCACCGGCCAGCCGCTGCTGGACGCGCTGGCGGACGGCAACCTGCTGAAGGGCACCGCCCCGGACGTGTACGTGATGGAGGCCGGGCAGAAGAGGCACGCCGTGAGCAAAGAGGTGTTCTTGGCCTGCGGCTATTACTGGGATGCTATCTTCACGGTTCCTGACAGTCTGATGAACTCTATAGCGACGGGCCCGCCGCTGGACGGAAGCTCATGCCCGAGGCCCACGTTTACGGACGGCACCCTGCTCCAGGGCTCCGCCCCCGACGTGTGGGTGATGGAGGGCGGGCAGAAGAGGCACGCGGTAAGCGCGGAGGTGTTCTTGAGCTGTGGCTATCAGTGGGGGAACGTGAACCGCATCGCCGATAGTACCGTAGCGGCTATCCCTGACGGGC
>CAJXNA010000143.1 GCA_913056415.1 uncultured Chloroflexota bacterium
CCCGCACGTCAGGCGGTTCCGGCGTTTCCGGCCTGCGAAAGTATTCGAGCTCCGGCAGACGCACCTCAGACGCAACGCGAACAATCCCATGGATGTCATAGTTGAACCACTTCTGGCGTTGGTAGAGAGATTCGGCCCAAATCCAGCCGTCGGAGACGGCGTATCGTGACAAGCCGAGTGCCAGCAGTGTGATCAGGTTCGAGATCAAATAATGGACACCCAGCCCTGAGGTCAGGATCACGAGGAACGTCCCGCGCAGGAGCAGCGCCCCATTGTTCATGAGGAGGAACTGGCTCAGGCGGAAAAGTCGACGGTGGCTTCCCGCCCGCTCACCGAACACCCAGCGGTCGGCGAGCGTGAAGTTCCACAGCGTGGATCCCTGGGTGGCCAAAGCTGCTGATAGCAAGTAGTGGAAGCCCGCCACATCGGTGAAGGCGGCTAGGAGCAACAGATTCACGACGAGGCCGGACGCTCCGACCATGCCAAAGCGAGTGAGGCGGCGGGAAACTCCGCCGAGGCGAAGGTCAGAGAGGAGGGCTAGGTACCGCAGCCCCTCCCGGGGCGATGCCTTGGTCTCGCCGGAGTATCTGGTCTGAAAGCTGAACGGCACCTCTGAGACCTTCAAGTGCGGCATTCGAACTAGGAGCTCAATCAGTATCTTGAAGCCGCGTGGCCGCAGGCGGTCGGGATCGACCGCCTCGCGGCGGACGAGAAAGTAGCCGCTCAGCGGGTCACTGACGGTTTTCAGTCGTCGAGGGAAGAGGAGCCGAGCAGCAACAGTGCAGGCTTTGGAGGTGACGTAACGCAGCGAACTCAGTCCGTCGGCTTCACCTGATTTGGTATATCGACTCGCCACGACGATGTCGGATCCCTCGTCGCGAGCTGACTTGAGCAACATCGGGATCAACTCTGGCGCGTGTTGCAGATCGGCATCCATTACGCACACCCACGCTCCCGTCGCGACCCGCATCCCCTCTACGACAGCTCCCCCGAGGCCGTTCTCACGTTGCTCAGGGGGCCGATGGATCAATGCTACGGGTATCCGGCTACTCTGAGACACATCTCGAATGACTTCAGGGGTGTCGTCTGTGCTGTCGTCGACGAATACGATTTCGGCAGAGATTCCAGAGCAGACGCGCTCGATGCGAGCGACTAGCTCCTTGATATTTCCGGCCTCGTTCCGCGTCGGTACCACAAGCGATATCGAGGTGAGGCGTCGCTTCCCATCTTTCGCCTCCGGCCTGTTAGTCACTCGTTGGGCGGCGTCGAGTGTGCTTCTCGTGGGTCTCTTGGTTATGATCTCCACTCTTCCCCCTCATTACTCTGTTCTCGTGGCCGGTCATAATCTGCTGGCAGTAGGCTACCCTTGGCGCTCGGTTGACCGTCGCAGGAACTTTTGCAGGTTCCGATCGCTAATGCGGTAGCCAATTCTGCCACCAAAGAACGTCGCCGTTAGCCTCTGTTCCCGTATCCAGCCGCGAACCGTGCCTTCACTGACGCCTAAGAGGATGGTGATGTCGCGCACCGTCAACCAGGCGATGTGCGACATCACCATGGACACCGGATTCCGCCATTGGATGCCTCCCCGGCAGATTCAACCGGCCGTCCCTGCTTCCGCTCTTTTTCCGCCGTTTCGAAATTAATCGGCCGTGGTGGGGCATCACCTGCATTCGGTGGTACCTCGCCAATACAGGCACACCGCCGGTAAACCAACAGGGCCGGCCCCATTGCCGTGGAACCGACCCTGTTCTATAATTGAACATGGCAAAGGGCTCTGGTAATGCGGCGTCTTCTTGCCTGCCCCGTGTGGTTGCGGCCGTGCGGGGCGCTCTCTATTTAGATCGCTTGAACTCTAGCTATCGCTCTTTCGCATCCTCCCATCAAACAAAAATCGGCGACGAGCCGTCGCCGATTATCCGCCTCCGAGATCCAGCGCCCCCGCCACCCCATCTCGGCCCCCGGCTCACACAACATAACGTGAGCGCCATCCCTTTCTAGCACAGCCCCATTGGCGTGTCAAGGCTTCCCGCTTGATATCCTATAAACCATCATCCTATCTAACAAGCGAAATTGACATATCAATGACCATCCCTGCCCCCGCCAGCCTTTCCCTGGCTCAATAGCCAGCCGCCGTTCCCCCAACCGGCCGAACCCCCTAAAAGGCGCGAGGCCCTCCGCCTAAGCGAATGGGCACCATGCGCTCACCTTGTGAATCTGGCTGTGCTCTGCGATCGGGGGCGACGGCCGCGGAGCCAGATTGAGGCTATCTTTGCACCCTGGACCTAACGACTGGTTCAAGTCCTGGGCAAGGAGCCACCGCTTCCGCCCTCTTGCTAGGTCCGCCTCCCCTGGCGCCTGATGGGTCGTTAGGTTAGTGTCCCGTCGATAACCACTTCCGCGAGAAGAACGTTTCCATCGTGCGCCATCGGCCACCCCGTAGCCCTCTCCCGCGCCAGCCTCGCGAAGACCTCCGCCACTCGCGGGTCGAACTGGCCACCGGCGCCCCTCTCAAGTTCAGCCAGCGCTTCCTCCATTGTCAGCATTTTGCGATAGGGACGCTCTTCGATCATCGCTCCGAATGCATCGACTACGGTGACAACGCGCGCGCCCAGAGGGATCCTGTCATCGGCCAGCCCATCGGGGTATCCGCTGCCGTCGAACCGCTCGTGGTGATGACGGACGATCATCGCGACATCCTCTAACCCCTTTACCTTCGACACCACAGCGGCGCCGATGGCGGCGTGCTGTTTGACCGCCTCGAACTCATCCTCACTGAGTTCGTCCGGCTTTTGGAGGATTCGCTCGCCTATGAATAGATTGCCGATATCGTGCAACAGGGCACCCTGCCGTACGTCCTCAACCTGCTGCTTTGGCAGGCTCATCTCCTCCGCCAGGGCTACCGCATATCCAGCCAGGCGCAGTGAGTGCCCGTACGTATATCTGTCTTTAATCTCGACAGCGGCAAGAAAAACCGTTATGACCTGAGCCAGCGCGGGATCATGCTTCCGGCGTCGCATGTCGTCTCTCCGCGCCGAGGCAGGCTCTCGTTCGACTGAAGGGATGCTATGACCCTTGACCAAGCCCCTCGGCAGGGCCGTCCGGACTGCTTGCAGTTTACCCACTAGGCCGCCTCGCTCGCTTCCAGAAGAGGAGGGAAGAGATGTGCATCCCGCTCCGACGGCGGCCGTTGCCGTTTAGGCTTTCTACTCGCTCCGGTTGCCACCCTCCGGCTCCGACCTCGTCTACTTCTGGGTCCGCCTGGTCGTCGAGGCGGTGATCGGACTCCTCCGCTGAATCCGCCAAGTCGCTAGCCAACACCACCAGCGGCCGGTAGGTGACCTGAATGTTGATCTCCGCCCCGGTAAACACGCAAACGCGTTCCTGCTCGAAGCCGGCTTCAAGGAGGGCCTCAATTGCACTCTCCGCTTTACGAATCTCGTCCAGCACGATGATCTCCCCGAACTTGGAGTCATTGCTATCGGATATCAGCAGAATGATCTTTGCCGCCATCTGCCCGTTGCTCGGCTCGCCTGTACCGTCCGTATCCTTTTCGCTCATGTCATCCTTCTTCTGCGACAATATTTCGCCATGATCAGCAATGCTATAAAAGGGGACGGGAGTACCTAGAAGAGTCGTGTATACGAGGTAGGACAAGGATCGGAGAATAATCAGACTGCTTTGAGTAAAGGGGGCGAGAGGGCGCGGCTAGCGGGTCCGGGCAAAGGAGATTGGGAGCAACCTAAGCCGCCCTTCTCCCCAAAACCAGACCGCCTGCACCGGCGACTTCTGCGCCAGGCGGCGAGCAGGCGTCCGTGCCGACGCTGCGGCTGAGTCCGGCCGGCAAGGTGGACCTTCAGCAGCCCAGGCGGGCGTTCAGGGGCTCTAGGTCCTCGCTGATTCTGGTGGTTATATGCGAGCTTTACGCCTTCTGCGCCTCACTCGCCGCTCGGCCTCATCTAGTCGATGCAATATACGCGCATTAGAGCGAAGCAGCCACACCATCCAGGCATCGCGCCCCAGCGGTTCGTTGGCCTGTGTGAGAGTCACCCTGACAATGCAACCATCGCAAGGTGACAAATCGGTTTCGTTTTGGCATTCACGACACTCCATCCCCAGTCTCCCGCGCCGGCTGACCTGATGCTGAACCGGTAGACTACCGCTTACGCTTTGGTCAGCGGATCCCCCACGCTGCTGCCAGCGCTACAGCTACCGAGGCTTGGTCCGCGACACTGTCTTATTAAACTTCCGGCGACATTGGTAAACCAACAGCTACAAAATTGGCCGCACCGCTTCGGTTAATGGTCAAGGGGATGCGAAGCCGTTGCTATGAGGACGTGGGGCTCGAAGGCCACCGGCGCGGGGCCACGCCAAAATTCGATGCCGAATATCCGACAACTTCAAACGCTGATGGTGGTCTGCGGCAATTTCTCCCGCAAAGCTTCTATGACCACTCCGCCCAATAGGCCGGTGGCGCCGCGTTCACACAACTTGAGCTGATTGCGGCTCCCAGGTATCCGCTAAAGGACCGTCATCGCCATTAGCGGAGAATCCTTCCGGGCGTGCGCCGGGTCGGGTAAGCACTAACGGACGACTATGACCCAGGCCGCAGAGAATTAGTAGGAACGCTCGAACCACGCGGGGATCGAACTGGGAGCCACTGCAACGCACCAACTCCTTTGCCGCATCCGCGACGGGTATCGCTCGTCTGTAGGGGCGATCACTGGTCATTGCGTCGAAGGCATCGATGACGAGAATGAGTCTAGACCCGCTAGGGATGCCCTCTCCCGAGAGGCCATCCGGATAGCCGGATCCGTCGAAGCGTTCATGATGGTGGCGGACCAGCGGCAAAACATCACTAAAGCCACCTAGTTGTGCGAGGGCCCGGTGGCTTAGAACGGGATGTTGCCTCATTGACTGCCACTCCTTCTCCGTTAGTGGACCTGGCTTTTGGAGAATGGAGTCCGGGATTTCTATCTTTCCCAAGTCATGAAGGAGCGCGGCCACGCTAATAGCCTCTATCTCATCGGCTGGCAGCCTCAGCTGCTCGGCCAATGCGCGGGCGTACTGGGCGCACCTAGCGGCGTGGGCCGCGGTGCCCCGGCTCTTGATCGCCTGGAGACGCAACAACCCGTGCAGAACCTCGGTTCCTCCAGGAGCATTATCGCGGGCGAGCGTCTTAACGGTCACGTCCATCCATTGCTCCTTGGCCGACACACGACAAGCTAACGGTACGAAGCACCTGTGGGGGTATCCCCGGTTTGCTTCTACCTACGACGACTAGTACCAACGATTTAAGACGCATACCAACAATATCCGTTACACGGGCCAGGCGAAGCTGCAACCGGCGACCTATAGGTGATGAGGATAGCCGGGGAGCGCTAAGGCCAGCACAATCGCTTGATGGCGGCCCGGGCATCCAGTAGTGAGAAGGTCGTTAGCTGCGGCGGGTTACCCCTCGAAGGCCACCGGCGCGGGGCCACGCCAAAATTCGATGCCGAATATCCGACAA
>CAJXNA010000144.1 GCA_913056415.1 uncultured Chloroflexota bacterium
GGCGGCTCGTCGTGGGCGCGGTCGAACAGATCGTGCAGCTCCTGGGAGGGGGAGATGTTGAAGTTTTCAGCCTGTAGCGCCGTCTGGAAGGTGGACGACCAAACGTCCGCGTCGGCTAGGACGTAAGCGGTCCTCAGGCTGGTTCTGGTTTCTGTTTCCTGTACTGTTGTAGTCTTCATAGCCGTTAATGGGATCCTGCCCGGCTGGCAGGTGTAGTGCTGTCCAATGTTGAGGACGATTGAAGGGCGCCACATGTTACAGGTGGGGGGCATGGTTTGTGCTTGGTAATGACAGAATTGCGGGGGTTCCTGCTTGTATACGCGTGTGATGACGCCGATTGTGCGCCCGGATTATGGCGGCGCTAACGGGAAAGGCTACAGAAGGCGATGGTCTAGGACGGCGGTTGCAACCGTAGCCTGCGGCTCGTCCATGGGGGGGAGGTGGTAGAGGCGGTGCTGAGGCTCCAGGGCACTGTCTTCAAACCAGCGAAGGATCTGGTCGTCCTTGGAGAAGAGCAGTATCTGGATGCCCCTTTCCTGCGATAGACGGGCCAGGAAGTCTAGGAGACGGGGCAGGCGTTGGCTATCGATATCCACGAACGGGTCGTCCAAGACCAGGGGGACAGACTCGCCGATAGAGCTCATATGCTGGGCGAGGCCGATGCGCATGAGGACATACATCAGGGCGAGAGTGCCGTGACTGACGGGCGGGTCGGCTATGGTTCGGTTGATCTCCGGCACATCCAGAGATATCTGTAGAGTGCTGGGATCGACGAAGGCATGGGTGTAGTGTCCCTGGGTGACGAAGTCCACGCCCTGGCTGAGGAATTCGTTAACGCGGGGGGCGAAGTCGCGGTAGACCTCCGTGACGGCCTCCTCGATGGTGTCCTTGGCCAGTTGGGCGGCGGCGCGGGCGCGCTCCAGTTGGCTGACCTCCCGCTGCCAGCGCTCGATCTCTTCCTCGATTTCCGGGTGGGGGCGGTGCTGGGCGAAAGCGTGATCGATCTCCGTCCTGCGCTGGGTGTGCCGCAGCTGGGCCTGCTCCCGCTCCTGGCGCAAGGTATCCAGGCGAGCGGCCAGCTCCTCCAGAGTCTGGTCTGATTCGCTCTCTTCCAGGTTGGGGTGCGGGGCCAGGAGTCGCTGAAGGTTTCTGACAAGCTGCTGGTGCTGGCGCTCCAGCTCTTGGGGCGAGCGGCCGCGGAGAAGGGCGCGACGGCGTTTAGTCACCTGCTCCTCGGCGGCTAGGGCGGCCTCGTATTCCCGGCGAAGGTCGCAGGCCTGAAGGAAGGCAGCGATAGAGGCCTGGATGTCGCTGTGTGCGGGGGTTGAGGCAGTGGTCAGGAGACCCTGGAGCTGACCGTCGATAGCGGTCAGGGCGGCGGCGGTGCGGCTCTCTTCAGCCTGGAGGCGGGCCAGGTTGTCCAGGGCGGGACGAAGGGTCAGGAAGCGGCGGTGTTTTTCTAGGAGGAGAACAGCCTCTGCGGAGGTCGTGGCGGGGGGTGGTGGCGAAGCAGGCTCCTGGGCGGGCGCGGCCTGTCGACGGAGGATGAGACGTATGAGCCTGCGCACCAGGGCGGCGAGAGCGCGGCCGATGGCGCGGGCCCCGGCCAAGAGGGCGGCAGGCGGGCGGCGGCCGGGGGTAGGGGGCGTATAGGCCAGCCGTTCCAGAGCTTGGAGCTGGTCCGGCGAGAGGGAGCCCACCTCCGCCTGAAGAGTGGGGTACTGGCGGCGGGTCTCCTCGTCTAGGGCGGCGCCGGCCTCAGCCAGCTCGGTCTGGAGACGCTGGAGGGCGTCGGTGGTGGTGTGGCGGCGGCCGCTGAGGTCTTGGATCTCGTCGCGGAGATGGGTGGGGACGGTGGCGTAGGGCTTTAACTCCTCCTGACGGGCCTGGCTGCGGCTGAGGGCCTGGTCGGCGTCTCGCAGGTCCTGGAGGCGGCCTGCCAGGTCGACGGTCTGAGAACGGGTCAGAAGGACGTCTGTGCGGGCGATCTCGCCTTGGAGTTCAGCGAGACGGCTCTGGAAGCGGTCGACCTCAGCTGCTTTGTCCGCGAGGGTCTGGCGGGCCTGGTCCAGCGCCTGGAGCTGCTGTCGAGCGGCCCGTAGGTGCTCGCGGGCGCGGGGTAGCGCCTTGGTGCGTGCCTGGTCGGTTTTACCAATTTGCTTGTCGACGAAGTCGTCGAGACGCTGGATGGCGTTAGCGGCGGAAACGTCGCGACGGGCGGAGTCGGCCAAGGCGGCGATAGCATCGCCGATCTCGCGGGGGGCGTCGCGGGAGACCTCGAATATCTCGCCCTGGGAGATGAAGGCGCAGCTCTGGAAGACGGCGCGGCTCATTCCCAGGTGGCGGCGGGCGAAGGGGAGGTTGCCGTGGCGGCCGCGTCCGAACTCAGGAGCGATGTCCTGGCCTGTAGTGAGGTCAACGAGCTGAGTGGGGATGTCGGCCGTGATGAAGTCGCGGCGTACCTGGAAGCGGCGACCGTTATTCAGCTCGTATTCCAGGAGGCCGCGGTAATCGGGACCGGTCCAGGGGCGGAAGCGTTCGTAGCGGGCGGTCTCGTCGGGGCGGGCGCGGTCGTGGTCGTAGAAGCCGTAGAGGAGAGCAAGGATGGCCTGCTGGAGGGTGGACTTGCCAGCCTCGTTGAGGCCGTGGAAGAGGTTGAGGCCGGGGGCCAGGTCGGTCTGGAAGGATCGCAGACAGCCGAAGCTGGCGAGATCGATGCGGCGCAGCCTCACCGCGGCCTGACCTCCCGCTTGTCGAAGGCGCGGAGGCCGTAGACGAGGGCAGTCTCAGCGGACTCCAGCTCGGAACCGCTGAGTGATTCCATCTTGCGGCGTAGCAGCCGGACGAAGGTGCCTTTCGTAGTGGACTCCTCAGCCAGTTCGTCGTAGTCGTAGGCTGGGTAGGTTGAGTCCACGATATCCAGGAAGGCGAAGCGCTCCGCGCAGGCGTTGAGGAGGCCGGCGCGGTCAAAGTCGACCTCGGGCTGGAGCTGGCCCTGGAGGATGATGCGGGCGATGAGTGATGCAGCAGCTCCCTCTTCGCTGGAGGCGAAGGACTCGATGGCGGCGCGGATCTCGTCTGAAGTAAGGATTGACGAGACGTCCGAGTGAAAGGTGCGGTAGTTGATGCGGTTAAAGGGGAGGAGTTGAGGGCTGATGGCATCCTGGGAGACGCGTACGAGGAGGACGAAGTGGTCGCCCTCCTCGTCAAAGCCTAAGGGTTCGGGGGTGCCTGGGTAGGCGAAGGTGGGGTCATCACGGGGTGAGAGGCGGGCCTGGTGATAGTGGCCCAGGAGGGCGAAGTGGGCGCCGGTAGCGCCGATGTCAGTAGGCTGGAAGGGGGCGTGGGCGGGCTTGCCCTCGGGGACGGCGTGGGCGTCGGAGCCGTGAAACAGGAGGAGGTGGCGGCCGGGCCCGGATACGTGGAAGCCTTTGAGGAGGTTGTCGCGCATGGCGGGGCCGTTGTGGCCGGCGCCCCAGAGGGTGAGCTGATCGCTCAGGGGGACGGGCTGGAAAGCGGGTTCGCTGAAGATGGTGACGTTGGGGGGCCATTCTATCTGGCGGTAGAGGGACTCCGGGACGTAGGGGTCGTGGTTGCCGGGGGCGATGAAGGCGGGGATGGGGGCCAGGCGCTCCAATTGCTGCCTGAGGAAGTGGCCGGTGTCCAGAGTGGAGCGCTCATGCTCGTAGAGGTCACCGCCAATGGTAACGGCGTCGACCTTTTGTTCGAGGGCGAGATCGATGAAGCGGCGGAGGGCGTCGCGGAGCTCCTGGCGGCGGTTGTTGGCGATGTCAGTCTTCATGCCGCTACCGCCGAAAGTACGGTCTAGGTGGACGTCCGCGGTGTGGAGTATGGTGGGCAAGGGATGGCCTATCTGCTAAAGGGAATTCTCACCTTCCCCAATTTTAGCTGTTGAGTGAGGGATGTCAACCGGACGTTATCGCCGTTCCAAGTTTAGGCGATCTGCTCTAGCTGTCAACCGTCGTTGACAGGCCGTAGGCGGCCTGGTACCTTGCAGCCGCTTTCATGAGCGAACCGCGAATGCTCCGGCGCCGGCAAGGAGGACAAGCATGGCCTTGGAGGAGATCGTCTCGGGCGTGTACGGCATCGGGATGGGGTATGTGAACGCGTTCTTCATCGTTGGTGAGGAGGGCCTGACGCTGGTGGACTCGGGCCTCGCGAAGAAGAAGGACACTATCCTCAGCGCAGTAGCCGGCGCGGGCAGACAGCCGGCGGACCTCAGGCACATCCTGATCACTCACCACCACATAGACCACATAGGCAGCCTGGCCGCCCTGAAGGAAGCCACCGGGGCCAAGTGCTACGTTCACCCCGCGGACAGCCCGATCGTGCGCGGGGAGGAGCCGCAGCCGGGGCCGAACCCGGGAAGCCTGCTGGGCAAGCTGGCCGGGCCGCTGCTGTCACGCATGTCACCACCGGCGCCGCCCGCCGACGTGGATGTGGAGGTGGGGGACGGGGAGGAGCTTCCCCTTGCGGGCGGTATCAAGGCGGTGCACACGCCCGGTCACACGCCGGGGCACCTGTCATTCCTGTTGCCCTCGAAGAACGTGCTGTTCGTGGGGGACGCCGCGGCCAACATGCTACGGTTGGGCCTGCCCATCGGTATGTTCACCGCCGACCGTGAGCAGGCGAAGGAGAGCATCGGCAAGCTGGCGGCGCTGGAGTTTGATGTCGCCTGTTTCGGGCATGGGCGCGTGCTGAAGGGTGAGGCGAACCTGAGGTTCCGGCGTCTGGCGGAGAAGCTGGCGCGCTAGGGCACGCCGTCGATCTGCGCTTCGCCCTCCACAAGCGTGGGAGTGTAGGTATGGCTCAGTTCGATATTCTCCAGCGCCTCGTCCACGGCGTCCTCAACCTGACCTTCGACGATATCGACGATGAAGCCGGGGACGTTGCCGATCTCGATGTCGTCGATCTGGGCTACCGGTGTGTCGCCGGTGAGGTCCACAGTGCCCGTCACCTTTACCTCGGTGTCCAGTCCCAGGATGGCTTCAAGCTTGGCTGTGGCCACACCGAAGCCGTCGTGAATGCATATGCGGACGTCCACGAAGTCGACGTCCGTCTCGTCCCTGAAGTACTGATCGGCGCGAGAGGTCACCTCGCTCTCGTCGAAGCTCGCGGATGATGGTGACGCGCCGTCCAATACGGCGTCGAAGCCATCCCACTTCTGCTGGAACCCGTCGGCGTTGGCGGCGTTGATGGTGATGGGGCCGCCGCCAGGCGTACAGGGGCCGGGGCCGCCGCTGAAGGCGAGGATTACGTTGACGCCGACGAATATGACGGCAGCGATGAGTATAACGATGATGGCGGTGATAGCGATGCCTAAGGGGGACGGCCCGAAGAAGCTCAAGAAACCCATAGCGTCCTCCCGAACCGAGGTAGCGTACGCGTGGTTACGCTAGTCTATTCGGCGCGCGGCAGAGGTGTCAAGCGACGGGCTGGCTTAGCAGCGCCCGCTTGCGCTCCT
>CAJXNA010000145.1 GCA_913056415.1 uncultured Chloroflexota bacterium
CAGGCTGCCGTCCCGCGACCAGGAACCGCCCGCCGGGAACAGCAACTCACGGACATTGCCCTCCAAGGGCACCAACTGATACCTGGGCTGGTCGCCGCCGATGACGACATCGAGTTCATTGGAGGACACCCAGGAGAACGACTGCACGTCGCTCAGGTTCAGCCGCCGCTCGTCGCTGCCGTCGGCATCGATCAGCCAGATATCGCCGTCACGGATGTAAGCGATACGCTGGACGGCGGGCTCAGGGGTAGGCGCCCGCGTGGCCTCGGGCGTCGGCTCCGGCGTTGGGGAGGGCCGCGCGGCAGCGGGCGATGGCATCGGTGTCGGCTGGGCCTCCTCCGCACCGCCGCCGCAGGCAGCGAGGAGGAGAACCAGAAGCAACGGAAATACCCCACGCCGAATCATCGCACGTATAGAACGTGCGACCGGAAGTGCGGTTACGCCCCCTCCCCCTGCGGCGGCACCCGCTCCGCGGGGGCGACGCCCCTACGCGCCTTCTTCACCTCCCGCATCGGCCGGCCGCTGCCGCCGCGACGCACCTGGACCACCTCCGCCATGATCGCCACCGCGATCTCCTCCGGCGTCTCCGCCCCGATGTCCAGCCCGATCGGCGTGTGCACCCG
Source organism: uncultured Chloroflexota bacterium (assembly GCA_913056415.1). Lineage (GTDB taxonomy): Bacteria > Chloroflexota > Dehalococcoidia > SM23-28-2 > RBG-16-64-32 > JADFNQ01. The sequence goes on from CAJXNA010000145.1 coordinate 624, forward strand.
TCGCACCGCCGCCTCGTCCAGCCCCTCGTCGATCAGATGCTGGAGGACGGCCCCCACCCGCCGCTTGGAGCCGATCATCCCCACGTAGGCCGCCGCCGACCCCGCCACCTGGCGCAGGCTGATCTCATCGTGCTTGTGGCCGCGGGTCACGGTTACGATATAGCTGTTGGCGTCGATTGGCAGCTCGCCCAGCACCTCGGCGAAACCGCCGCAGATCACGCGGTCGGCCTCCGGAAAGCGCTCCTGGTTGGCGTAGTCGGGCCGGTCGTCCACCACGACCACGGAGAACCCGCACAGGTCGCCGATCGTCGCCAGCGCCTTGCCGATGTGCCCGCCGCCGACGATCACCAGCGTGGCCGGTGGCTCGTGCACCTCCAGCATCACCTGATACCCACCGGAGCCCGACTCCGCCTCGCGACGGCTGATTCGGGCGCCGTCCGGCGAGTAGAACAGCGACTCCACGTCGTGGCGATGAAACGCATTACCGCCATCGGCCAGCACCGCCGCCTCCAGCGGACCCCCGCCCAGCGCGCCCAGCGAGCTGCCGTCCGACCGCAGCAGCAGCTTGGCGCCCACGGCCACCGAGCTCTCGGCTGATGCCTGGATCACGGTGGCTAGCACCACCGCCGGCCCGGCGCCCTGCGCCGCCATCACCTCAGCCAGTATCTGCGCCGCTACGTCCGCGCTCACCATCGTGTCTAGATTATAGCGGGCGCGTCTGACCGACTGCCGGCGTACCGCAGGCTAAACGTGGAACAGGATGTGCAGCACGTCGCCGTCCTGGACCACGTACTGCTTCCCCTCGCTACGCAGCCGGCCCTGCTTCTTCGCCTCCGCGAAGGAGCCGATCCCCATCAACTCCTTCCAGCTGATCGCCTCGGCGCGGATGAAGCCGCGCTCCATATCGGTGTGGATGCGCCCGGCCGCCTCCACGGCTGTCGTCCCCGCCGGCGCCGCCCAGGCGCGACACTCCGTCCCCACGGGCGTGTAGAACGTGACGAGCCCCAGCACCTCCTGGGTCTGCGCCAGGATACGTGCCGCCGCTGGCTCCGTCGCCCCCATCTCGCGCCGGAACTCGGCCGCCTCCTCCGGCTCCAGCTCTCCCAGCTCAGCCTCCAGACGCGCGCACATCGCCCCCACAAAGGTGCTCCCCGAGCCGTAGCGACCACGGTAGTCGCCCTCGATCTCCGCCTCCTTCGCGATATCCTCCTCGTCCAGGTTTATCAGGATCAGCACCGGCTTCAACGTGAGCAGCCCGTAGTTGGCCAGCGCCTTGGCCTCATCTCTGCCCGCCACGCTATCACGCAGGGACCGGCCATCCTCCAGGTACTGACGGATGCGCTGAAGCAGAACCTGCTCTCGCTGCCCCTCCTCCCGCTCTCCCGGCCGCGAAGAGCGAACGGTGGTGTCCAGCTTCTTCAGCCGCCGCTCCACGATGCCCTGGTCGTGCAGGACCATCTCCGACCGGAACTCGTCGATATCGCGGCCAGGGTCGACATCGCCGCGAGGGTGGGGCATGTCCGCCCGCCGGAACGCCCGCACAACCAGGATCAGGCCATCGGCGCGGGAAAGCGCCTCCGCCGCCTCGCCGGAGGCGGCGCGCCCCTTCTCGCCGTGCCTGCCGGCAGGCAGGAACAGAGTCGGCAGATCGTGCAGCCGCAGCTCCAGGGGGGTGACCTTCTTCGCCTCCACCAGCCGCGCCAGCCTCTCCAGCCTCTCGTCGGGGATCTTGACCGCGGCCAGCTGCTCGTGGCGGGCGTCGCCGTGCCGGGCGTGGCTGGCGGCGAGGGCGTTGAAGACGGTGGTCTTGCCGGACTGGGCGGGCCCGACGATGGCGAGGTCCACGCGACCCCTCCTTTCACCCGCAGGGTAAGAGAGCCAGGGGCAGGGGTCAAGGAAACCAAGGGCTGCCCTTGACAATTACATACGGTAAAACGTATGGTTATCTCACCTGATGCAAGCACTCAGACCCACTCCCCTGGTCCCGGCGAACGCTTCCCAGGCCAGCCTCACCGCCAAGTTCTTTCGCGGCCTGGGCGATCCCACTCGCGTACGCATCCTCCAGCTCCTGCTGGAACAGGAGCGCTCCGTCAGCGAGCTCATGGAAGAGACGGGCGTGTTACAGGGCCGCCTGTCCAGCCACCTGGCCTGCCTCCGCTGGTGCGGTTTCGTGGCCTCCCGCCGCCAAGGGCGCCGTGTCTACTACAGCGTCATCGACCCGCGCGTCCGCCGCCTCCTGTCCTTGGCCGAGCAATTCCTGACCGACCACTCCGACTCCGTGGACCTCTGCCGCGTTATCGATGACGAGGCAGCCTCATGATGGGTCCCCTGAGCACATCCGGTAGGAGGACCATATGGAATCGAAGGGAAAGAGCGGCCGGTTCTGGTTCGCGGCGCCGCTAGCGATCTGCCTGCCCTGTCTGCTGCCGTTCATCTTGGCGGCGGTGCTGACCGGCGTCGGCGTGGGCACCGTAGGCTCATTCCTCAGCGATAACGGGCTCCTGCTGGCCATCCTGATCGTCTTCGCCATGCTGGCAGCGTTCGTCATCGGCCTGGGCATCTCCCGCCTCCGGGGGCGCCACGGAAGCATCAGGTTTCTCTCCAGAGACGGTTGAGCGCAGTAATACGTAGCCTTGTCGCACTAGCTCTCTACGAAAGGAGGCGCTATGCCAACCAGCATCGACAGGGATGACGTTCAGAGACTGATGCGGGAGGGAGCGCAGCTCGTAGAGGTGCTCCCGCCCGCGATGTACGAGGAGATGCACCTCCCGGGTGCGGTCAACATCCCGCTGAAAGACCTAAATCGAGAGACGACGGCCAAGTTAGAGCGCGACCGGCCCGTAATCGTCTACTGAATGGACGGGCTCTGAGACATGAGCCCCCGGGCCGCGTGGCGGCTCGAGAGTTTAGGCTTCAGCCAGGTATTCGACTACGTAGCCGGCAAGGTCGACTGGCTAGCCGGCGGGCTCCCAGTTGAGGGAAACCTGGCCGATCTCCCCCGCGCTGGTGACGTTGCTCGAAGCGACGTCCCCACCTGCCGACTAACCGAGATCATCGGCGACGTGCGGGCTCGGGTCCAGGCGTCCGACCACACACTGTGCGTAGTGACGAACGACGAGGGCATCGTCCTCGGTCGTCTCGGCCCACGCGCGCTTCGGGGCGACCCCAGGGCGCTGGTCGAAGAGGCGATGGAGTCCGGCCCGACCACCACTCGCCCAGACGACCCGCTGGAAGCGATCACGGAGCGCCTACAAGAGGCACGCGTAGGCAGCATCCTTGTGACAACCCCGGAGGGACGGCTGGTAGGCCTACTGTACCGGAAAGACGCCGAGCAGCGGTTGGGCGAAGCACCCGGCTAAGGGGCGGGCCCGCACAGATATTCAGGCCCTAAAAAGACGTCACAGGAAAGCTGCCGGAGCTTCCCTGTGACGAGCCCAAAAGGGAGGGTTTGGGACCATAATAATAGACGTAACACCAGGCCCGTTGTTACAACCTGCCCACCGTGTACCTAAAGCTTTCATCCACCGATTGAAGATGGAGAGATATCTCGATTCGTTGCAATAGCGGACGGCTCGCCTCCTCGTGCTCAGGCTTCGCCTTACCCGCCGGCGCGCCTTGCTTGCCGGCCGCCTCCGCTCCCATCCTCGCCTGACCGGTCGGACAGACCTCCAGAAGGGGGCACCCTTCGCAGCGGGGTTCGCGCCGACACACCCCCTTGCCGTGGCGCACGATGAGAGCATGGTACTCGTTGAACAGCGTGGCGTCCGCCTCCAGGTTCGCCGTGAACAGCGACTGCCACGATTCATAGCTCTCCTGCGGCGCCGCCATACTCAGCCGCCTGAACAGCCTGCGCGTATAGGCATCGATCACGAAGGTCGGCCTGCCCGCCGCGTACAGGAGGATCGAGTCCGCCGTCTCAGGGCCGATGCCGTGCGTATTCAGGAGCAGCCCCCGCAGCTCCTCCTGCGGCGCCGCCAGCAGCCGCTCCACCTCCCCGCCGAAGCTCGACCGCACCATCTCCACGAACGCCTTTAGCTTGCGCGCCTTAGCGTTGAAGTAGCCCGCCGGGTACACCATCCGCGCCAGCTCCTCCTCACTCAGGCGCGCCAGCCCCGACGCCGATAGGGCATCCGCCGCCTTCAGGTTGGCGATCGCCTTCTCCACGTTCGTCCAGGCGGCGGACTGGGTGAGGATAGCGCCGACGATCACCTCGAACGGCGTATCCCCGGGCCACCAGCGCTGAGGCCCGTAGGCGGCGTATAGGCGTTGGTACACGTCTAGGAGGCGATCGGAGAGCGTCACGTTTGGCGGGCCCGCTCCTCCACCCACTTCGGCACCTTCGCCTCCGCGACACAGTCGAAATAGGCGATATACGGCTTCACGTCCAGCACCGGCGACCCGTCCACGGCATCCAGCCCCCGGACGTGCAGCACGTTCTTCTCCACCTTCAGGAGCGGCACCGCGGAGACCAGGATCGGATTGAACCGTATCTGAGACCGCGTGGCCAGCACACCCTGCAGCGGATTCGCCTCGTCGTCCAGGGGGTGCAGTTGAGGCTTCGAGCCCCGCACCTCCTCCGGTATCTGGTGTGGCCAGAACAGCACGTAGATGTGCGAATAAGTGTCCAGCCCCAGGAGCGCCTCCGCCAGCTCCGGCCGCAGCACGATTTGGGACGTCACCTCGGCCCACCCCTCGGACACCGGCTTCTTGATCCGGTTGCGAACGATGCCGATAGGCCGCAGAGTGACGTCAGCCAGCGGCGGCGGCTCCGCCCCGCGAGAGAACAGGCGGCGCAGACGGTCTAGCATCGGGGGCCTCCCTCTGTTTTAGCTTGGCCTGCGTGACCGTGGCCATTATAGT
>CAJXNA010000146.1 GCA_913056415.1 uncultured Chloroflexota bacterium
GACGTCGGACGCGGTGAGTTGCCACGACATTCCGCCGGACAGACCAGCGTTCGACCGGTTGCGCCGGCCTCCCGCACTGCCGCTCATCGCCTGGCCACACTAGACGATCGCTGCCCCAGCGGCTTGACGATCAGGGCCCGGGAGTGAAGGGATCGCGTGAGCACCCCCGACCGCTCCAGCTCCGTCTCGGTGACCATCCCCGCCGTCACGCAGGCCTCCAGCTGGCCCGTGTCCACAGCGGACTTGACGCACCCAGCCAACCGAGGAAAGACGGCGATGAGGCGCTCAGCGTCATACTCCTTGCGGAAGCGGGCCTCGACGTGGACAGCGACACCGCGAGCCTCGTCCACGAAGTGGCCGTGCTCCGTCACCAGGTCCCGTAACCGGTCTCTGACCTCCCTCATGCGCTTCTCCAGGGGGCCCAACTCCCCCTTGATCTCCATGTACTCGTCCAGAAGGGCCGTCCCGACGTCGGTCCTGGCCGGGCGTTCTAAGGTTTGCTCTTCCACCATAACTCTGTCCTCCCGTCTACTCGAAATTCGTGTCATGACTTGAGTCGGCGAGGTCCGCGATCGTGCCGCCGGCCTCCATCACCCTGCTTCTCCACGGCCGGCCCCCGTGCGCCGTTTTCCAGGGACCGGTGGAGGAAGAGGGCGAGCCGGTGCTTGCAGGGGTGGCCGCTCCCGTGGCGCAGGTAGTCGGAGCACTCACACTCCCCCTCCCTGACCGTGTAGAAGCGCAGCCCGTCCTCGGAGCCGACCCGCCAGATGTCCGTGCCCAGCCGCTCGATAGGCCGCAGGAGTACGAGGAACGCCGCCTTCTCTAGCCGGCCGGTCAGGTGGGGCCTCCGCATCGCCGCGTCGTTGATCAGCTCCCGCAGCTCTTCGATCGTCCCGATCATGCCACTATCTCTTCGTGCAGAGTGTCGCCCGGTTCAGCGCCGTTCCAGGCTTCGCCATCCCGCCAGGTGGCCCTCGCCTTTCGGTAGGCCTTCAGCAGGCAGATGATGACGGCGTTCCGCTTAGCTCTTGGGACTCGCTCCAGCAGTACGACGCCGCCGTCACACCGGGCCCAGCCCTGGCTCCAGCGGGGCTCCTGAGCCCGGCCGGAGACGCGCCGCCGCCCGTCCTCCAGGCGGACCAGCGCCTCGTAGTGGGTCTCGGTCTCGGTGATAAGGATCGTCCGTCGTAGATTCCGTAGATCAGACCGGCGCTTAGGCAGGTCACCCTGGGCACCTGTGCTGGGCAGCGGCCGGTCAGCCGATGCGCCGGCCCCGTTTCGCCGCATCTCCATCTCCCGCCGGTAGGCGACCTCGGCGCTGTGACGGTAGCGGGCCCGGGCAACCAGACCCGTCTCCAGCAGCCAGGCCAGGCAGTTCTGCCCCACGAAGTAGTGACGGTCGCTCACCGTGTCCCTGAGGCCGAATAGTGTCCGCGGCAGGGTGGAGCCACACGCGTCACACACTCCGTCCTCGGGGTCCCGCACCGCCTTCGCCAGCCGGCCCAGCCGCTTCCCCTCGGCGAAGGCCCGCAGCCGCTCTTCGTAGTAAGTTGATGTCATAGCGCTGCCTCACACCGGCACTCTTCAGCCAGCACCGGCTTCCCTGAGCGTGTGCAGTAGGGCTTGACCCAGGGGCAGTCCCAGGGGATGCGGGGTGCTGGATCTGGGGCTGGGTCCGTCGTCTCCTCCAGCACCCGGATGGTCGCGCCGCCCGCCCGCTGGATGTCCCCACGGAAGTCGCTGATGGAGTATCTTGGACTCTCAGCCTTCTTGTCCTGGGCGTAGGCAAGCCAGCGCTGCGGATCCGGTGACTCGGTGGCGGCTACGACATACCAGCTTGGCTCTTCCAGGGAAAAAACGTCAACGTTGACGCCTTCTGGCTCGATGGGTTGGGGGCCGGCCTCCTCATGCTCACTGTTCTCACCGTTCCTGGCGAAGAACAGGCGCCAGACTAGGGCGTACTTCTGGGCCTGGCGAAGGCTGATCTCGAATCGCCGGGCGATGCCCTCAAGGGACCGATCACCGTATACGCTCCTACGCTGGGCCTCGTAGAGTATCGCCGCCTCCAAGAGCCAGGCTCGTTTGCCCAGGGAGCGGGCGCCCCGAAAGGCCTCCACGAGCTGGTCGTCATCAAGGTACCGCACCAGATGGACGGCTTGATCTAGGGAGGCATCGAGGCGATTCAGGAGATCAAGGAAGACAGCAGGATCGAAGTCGTGATCGTAGTGTCTTCGCATGATTTCGTCGCCGCTTCGTCCGTCCACGACCCGCAGCAGATGTGGCGACCGCTCGAGAACCCAGCCGCCCTCGTGGAAGTTCCGGTGGCACGTCCGGCACAGGGTGATGAGGTTGTCCTCGCTCAGCACCTGTGGCTCCTTGCTACCACCCATGCCTCGGGGCGTGACGTGGTGGCGGTCGAGGCCAAGAGTGGATCCACAGATTTCACAGGAGGCATTCATCGCTTTCAATGTGGAGGATGTTACCGAATCCGTCGCTATTATCGTCGGTACTATGGATAGTATACACGTGGAATATCCACTTGTCAAGGTCCATAGGAAGTCGGTAAGGTGATTCTAGCTCTTGTCCAGGTGAGAAAGTCGACGGAGGCGTATATGATTCAGTGTCGGTTGCGGGAGCTCATGGCAGCCAAGAGTCGCCAGGAACGGGGAAGGATTACCTACGATAATATTCGAGCTGAGACAGGCGTCAACAAGAATACCCTAACTAGGCTCGCCAACGACCGAGCTGGCATGGTGGCTCTATCCACGATCGATCGCCTTTGCGCCTACTTCGAGTGTCAACCCGGTGACCTGTTCATTTACACGACCGATGAGCCCTAGCATTCCTCTCTCGCAGTTGTCGCAGTGTAGCCATGACTCGGTCAGAGTTTTGGAGCGATGATAGCACGGAAGCTGGCACCAGAGCAGTCGGCCAGCGCCGGTGCGGCAGGGTGTCCTCTCCGGGGTGTGGTCAGATATCGCGAGGGTTAAGGTTAAGAGGTGGTGAAGAGGAGTTCGGGGGCAGCGCTGACAGCCCGTCAGGCGCGTCAGGATGCCCAGGAGACGCTTGTAAAGCGTAAACTATATCTGCATGCCACGCAGGCCCATAAGGCCGCGTAGGTGCTGGATCTCACCCAGGTGGGTAAAGCCGTGGGTAAGGCACATCGTGCCGATGGCGCTGCGGACAGGCATCTCGCCTACGGGTTTGACGGTGGTACGCTGTTCCAGCGCTTGGTCATCCAGGCCGGCTAGGTACTCGTCGGTAGCTTTGGCTACGGCGTCCATGTAGGTCAGGAAGTCCTCTTTGGAGTTGATCCGCAGGGCCTGGGCGTCCTCCTGGCTCATCCCTGTCCCCTGAGCGATGCGGTCCAGTCCGAACTTCTTGTCCCATCCCTCCTCCAGCCATACGGTAGGTTTGTGCTGGATCACGAACTGGATGACGTTATCCTGCGTGCGGTAGTAGTGCCAGAGGATGAAGGCGATGGGGCAGCCGTTGTCGTTGGCGCGCCAGTGGAGCTGCTCCTCTGAGAGGTCGGTGATGGCATCGTTGTAGGTGCTGTGGAGCTGGCGCAGGCTGGATCGGATGAAGTCTACAAGGACGGGCATGGGGCTCTCCTTTCTCGCTTGGCTAATCTAGCCCGGTACTTCGGACGTTGTCAAGTTGCTATGGGTCCGGATCTTATCTTGACAGAGGCGTGCTCAGCGGCGAGAATGCCGACGATACCGGCGCATGTAGGAGGTGGAAGGGAACTCTGGTGGTCAGATGGACGCAGCCTATCGGCCGACGCCGCCTTCTCCGTGGCGCCGGCTTCTTCGGTGTGGGTGCGGCCTTGGCGTGGGTTCTGGGCTGTGGTGGTGGAGCTAACGGTCTTCTCACTACCCTCGACCGCACCATCGCCCTCGACGAAGACGGTGTGCTGGGCCTGGGGCCCGGAGAGCCTTACGAGGTACGCACAGAGTTGGCTGAGGCGCAGGTCGGTCGCGAGGAGCGGCGCCGCTCCCTGGTGACGTTTCATCACTTTGCGGACCTGCAGCTTCTGGATGAAGAGTCGCCCCTGCGGGGTGAGTGGCAGGACTCCTGCCCCACGCCACTCTCGACGTCCGCCTTCCGTCCCCAGGAGACCCTCACCCTGCAGGTGGCCGCCTCCCTGATCCGCCAGGCCAATCGTGTCAACCGCAGCCCCCTGACCAATCGCGCGATCGACTTCGTCCTCCACACCGGCAACGCTGCGGACAACGCTCAGTTCAACGAGCTGCGCTGGTTCATCGATCTCATGGACGGCAAGCCGCTTCAACCCGATAGCGGTGGCCCTGGATACGAGGGAGTGCAGTCCGAAAGCCCAGACCCCAGGTATCCTGAGCTGCTGCAACGGGCGCAACTCCAGTTCGTCCCGCGGGGCATTCGCTACCCTTGGTACACGGCGGTGGGCAGCCGAGACGTTCTGGCGCAGGGCAGCTTTCCGCCCGACGACGCCTCGCGCCAAATCGCCGTGGGCGGAGAGAAGGTCATCGATCTGTCGCCCGTGCGCAAGGAGGAGGTGTGCGAGGACCCCTCTATCCTCCTCGACCCCAAGCTGACGCAGGAGATCCTGGCCGACGAGGAGACGGAGGTGCGGGCGGTGACGCCGGACCCCAACCGCCGCCTCCTCAGCCGTCGGGAGTGGATAGAGGAGCTGTTCAACAGCCGGGAGCGCCCGGGCCCGCTGGGGCACGGCCTCACTCAGCGGAACTTGGATGAGGGCGTAGCGTACTACGTGTTTGAGCACGACCCTCTGGCCTTCATCGTTCTGGACACGGTGAACCCGGCCGGGTTCTCCGCCGGCAGCATAGACGCTGCTCAGTTTGCATGGCTGGAGGGGGAGCTCAACGGCCGCAGCAGCCGCTACTACGATGCTGAGGGTAGTCTGGTTGAGGGCGACGGCGAGGACCGTCTCATCATCATCGTCAGCCATCATCCCTTGGACCGGCTTAACAACCCCCTGCCGGACTCCTCCCAGGAGGCGCCGGTACAGGGTCCGGAGCTAGAGGCGCTGCTGCATCGGTTCCCCAACGTCATCGCCCATATAGCCGGGCATAGTCACGAGAACAGGATCACCGCTCGGCCTGACCCGGAGGAGCGCCGTGGTGGCGGCTACTGGGAAGTGATCACCACTTCTCCCGTGGCCTACCCGATGCAGGCACGCCTGCTGGAAGTCACCGATAACGGTGATGGGACGATCTCCCTGTTCAGCACCGTTTACGATCTGGCCGTCCCTATCGACCCGCGCGACGCACGCGACCTAACCGCCGGTGATGGCGTCAACGAGGCGCAGCTGGCGGCCGTGGCCCGCAGTGTGGCGGCGCTGGAGAGGCCGGCGCGCCTGCTCTTCCGCCCTCATCCGAAAGAGGAGGCCCTTCGCCTATCCGAGACGCGGCAAATCTTGGATTCGGCAAGCGTCGACTACGTGGTGGACACTGTGGAGGGCATCGACGC
>CAJXNA010000147.1 GCA_913056415.1 uncultured Chloroflexota bacterium
CTGGTCCCGCCGCACCATACCCGGCAGCGCCGCCGATTCAGCCGGCCCGGTGAACTGATTGCCGGTGGAATACGCCAGCACCAGGAGTAATACATTCCACACGTTGTCCGCGTAGATGATCATCCCCACAACCAGCCCCGCCCGAAAGACGTATCCCAGGACCAGGAGGGGCCTCCTGGGCAGGATTTCGGCCAGGCCGCCTGCCGGGAGGCCCAGGAAGATGGAGGGCAGGATAAAGGCCGTCACCAGGAGGGTGCTCTGGATGCTGGAACTCGTCTTGTTCACTATCAAGATCAGGAGGGTGAACAGCATCGCGTTCTGGCCGATCTGGCCTACCGCGCGCGACTCCATGAGGCGGCGGAAACTGTTGTTCGCTAGTAGACGGACGTCCTCGGGCTGTACGGCCATGGATCGTCGCTATAGATCTGGGAGGGGGGGCTCTTCCGGCGCCTCCGTAACATCCTCGGCCGTGAACCGGTAGCCGCGGTAGAGCCCGACCAGGGCGGGCGGGGCGATGATCGTGGTGGCGATGCTCATGAATACTACGACGGAGAACATATCATCGGAGATGGCGCCGATGCCGGCGCCGATGCTCGCCACTACCAGCCCCACCTCGCCTCGCGGCACCATCCCCGTCCCGATTATGGCAGCCGAGCGGCGCGGAAGCCCCACGGAGGCGAGGCTGCCGCCTATGAGCTTGCCGAGCACGGCCAGCCCCGTCACGCCCAGCGCGACCATCAGTATCGTGGTGTCCATAAACGCCCCCGGGTCCACCTTCGTGCCGATGATCACGAAGAAGAACGGCACCAGGAACTCGTACACAGGCAGCGCCTGCTGCTCCAGGTTGAACCTCTCCTTCGCCTCCGCCAGCATCATCCCCGCCAGGAAAGCGCCGATGATCGCCGCCAGCCCGATGATCCCGGCCAGCGCGGACAGGCCCAGCATCACGATCATCGCCACCAGGAAGGGCGCGTTTCGTACCTTCAGCCTCTCCAGGTGGATGCTGTACTGCCGGATCACCCGCGTGCCTACCAGGGCGACGAACGCCACGAAGGCCACCGCGGCCAGCGCAGTCAGCCCCAGCTCCAGTACGTCGAAGTCATCGCCACCGAGGCCGACGACCACGGACAGCATCAGCAGCGCCAGGATATCGTCCACCACCGCCGCGCCCAGGATGATCCGCGCCTCGCGAGTGCGGATAGCGCCAATGTCGCCCAGCACCCGAGCCGTGATGCCGATGCTGGTAGCCACCATCGCCGTGGCCACAAACGCCGCCTCGATCTCGAGATCAGATGCGGCAACGGGATCTGTTAGCCAGATGAACGCAAAGCCCAAGATGAAGGGGAAGATGATACCCAGCACCGCCACCATGGTGGCGCGGCCACCAACCTCCAGCAGATCGCTCAGCCGCGTCTCCAGCCCCACGAAGAAGAGGAGGATGATCACGCCCAATTCGGCGATCACATCGAAGACGACGTTCAGCGCCTCCTCCGCCGCCTCACGGTCGCCCCCGAACAGCTCGACCAGAGCGCTGTCCGGCGTGCCCACCAGCCCCAGCAGATGTGGGCCGATGAGCACACCCACCAGCACCTCACCCACTATGGGCGGCTGACGCATCCTGGTGAAAAGCTCGCCCGCCACTTTCGCCGCCGCGAACAGGATGAACAGGTCTACGAGTATGCCGGTGATACCTTCCATAGTCTATTGGCACCAATCCTACCCTTAGGGCGCGCGAGCGTAAACCTGCCCGCCTGCATCAGCCGGAGGCAGACGCGCCTCCGGCGGGGGCAAGCAGGCGCACCCAGGACGCGGCCGTGTCGTTCTACTGGTAAAATAGGACACTAGCCGTCATGCGCTGGCTCACCGCCCTCCCGCTCCTAGCCCTGGTCCCAGTGGTTCTCGTCGCCCTCTCCGCCTGCTCAACCTTCGGCGAAGACTCCGCATCCGAGGCGACGCCTGAGCCCCCCAAGACACCCCTGGAAACCACGCAGCGCTTCCTCGACCTCTGGCAGGAGCAGGAGTACGGCAAGATGTACGAGCTCGTCTCCGCCGAAGCGCGAGCGTCGATCAGCAAAGAGGACTTCGTGAAGCGCTACAACGACATCGCTGATGAGGCCACAATCACCGGCATCGACTACGAGCTCGGACCCAACGTAGTGGATGACGACACAGAGATACCGGTTAGCGTCACCATTCACACCTCCTTCTTCGGCGACATCGACCAGGCGCAAAGGATCATCCTGGTGCGGGAGGAGGTAACGGTCTCGGCTCCGGCCGGCACGACGCCGGAGCGCAGGGAGGAGTGGCACCTGGAGTGGAGCCCCTCCCTCATCTTCACCGAGCTGGACGACCGCTCCCTCGTCCACTTCTTCACCGACACCCCCCGCCGCGGCTCCATCCTGGACCGCAACGGTAAGGAGCTGGCGGTGGACGCCAGCCTGCCGGTCATCGGCTTCGTGCCAGACCTTATCACCGATAAGGAGGCGCTCATCTCCGGCCTCGCCTCCGCCCTCGGGATATCCGAGAGTGACGTGCGCGCGAAGGTGGAGACTGACCTTCCGTCCTACTACTTCATCCCGGTCACCACCTTGTCCTACGGCACCAGCGTCGAGGCGTTGGACAAGTTCTACGCCCTCTCCGACCTGGGAGTGGTGGTGCGGGAGGAGGTTCAGCGCATCTACCCCAACGGTGATTCCGCCGCCCACGTCCTGGGCTACATGGCGGAGGTCACCGCCGAACAGCTCGAGGAGTTGGCGGTGAAGGGCTACCGCGCCGGCGACAAACTCGGCGCCTTCGGCCTGGAGGCCCAGCTCGATGAGGCCCTGGCCGGCGAGCACGGCGGCACTCTGGCCACGATCACCCCTGAAGGCACCGTCAGCCGCACCATCGCCGAGAAGCCGGCTCAGGCCGGTAAGGACGTCATCCTCACCCTGGACATCGATATTCAGAAGGCGACGGAGAGCTCACTCGGCAAGCGGGTGGGCTCTATCGTCGTCATGGACCCGCGGGACAACGGCGTGCTGGCCCTGGCCTCCTACCCCAGATTCAACCCCCAATCGCTCACCGACGGTCTCAGCAACGAGGAGTACAACAAGCTCGCCAACGATGGCCGCCTGCCGTTCCTGCACCGGCCTCTGCTGGCTACCTACCCGCCCGGCTCCACCTTCAAGCCGATCACCATGGCGGCAGGCATGGAGAAGGGCGGGGTCTCCGCCGGCGAGACGTTCCCCTGCGTTCCCGTGTGGGAGGGCCTGGGCGAAGACTTCCCCAAGAACAACTGGCAGAAGGTGGACCGCGGCTACCTCACCCCTGCGCAGGGCCTCATGGCGTCCTGCAACCCCGTCTTCTACGAGATCGCCCTTAGGCTGGACCTCATCGATCCCGATATCCTACCGGAGTTCGCTCGCGGCTTCGGCTTCGGCCAGTTCACCGGCATCAACGCCCTTGACGAGGCCCCCGGCGTGGTGCCCGACGAGCAATGGAAACAGGAGAACCGCGGCGAACCCTGGTACAGCGGCGATAGCGTGAACATGGGGATCGGTCAGGGCTTCGTCCTCGTCACCCCCCTTCAGATCGCCAACGCCTACTCCGCCATCGCCGGCGATGGCGTCTTGCGCAAGCCACTTCTGGTAAAGAGCATCGCCGAGGCTGGCGGCGCCGCCGCCCAGGAGTTCACGGCTGAGGAGATAGCCCCCCTTCCTATATCCGCCGCCACCCTGGCCGAGATCCGTTACGGCCTCACACTCGTCATTCAGAACCCCGGCGGCACCTCCTACTCGGTTTTTGCCTCTTCCCCTCTGGATGTGGCCGGCAAGTCCGGCACCGCCGAAGACCTCGCCTTCGGCGCTAACCACGTATTCTTCGTCGCCTACGCCAACCGCTCAGCGCCCTCCGCGCTCGCCCTGGTCGCGTTGGAAGAAGGCGAGCTGAGCTCGACTGAGGCGGGGCCCAAGGCACGCCAGGCCCTGGAGGCGGCACTGCTGGGCTCCTAATGCCCGCGTAGCCCCGCCCTCCGCTGCGGTGCTACAATGTCGCCTAAAGAGGAACCCACCGGCGATGGATATGGATAGCCCCATCGACCTGCGCGCCGTCTTTGAAGTGATCGACTCGGCGGAGGTGATCACCTTCCGGTTCGTCACCATACCTCATCGCCTCCTGTTCGACGCCCGCCACAACGAGATGGAGGGCCCTCTCCTCCGGCTGGTGCCCCACGCCGCCTCCCCGGAGGAACGGCTCAAGACGATCAAGCAGATGCGCCCCCGCTTCGGGCTGCCGGAGAAGATCAGCAGCGTCTGGTGGCCCAAGCACGTCCACAGCCTGGCGGACTTCGGCGCTTGGGACCGCATCCTGCGGCGCATCGGCTCCTTAGGCTACCCCCAGATCGCCGACCGCGCCGCGGACGTCTTCCGCGAGATGGAGTTCAAGGAACGAGTGGAGGTCTACAACGCCATCATCGGCGCCGGCTATCACGACCTTTGGGTGCGCGCCTGCTAGCCGATGCAGCGCCGCGACTTCGAACGCCTGGTCCTTAAAGCCCTGGAAGAGCTCCCCGACCAGTTCCGCGACGCCCTGGAGAACATCGACATCCAGGTGCGCTGGCGCCCCACTCCGGCCGAGCTGCGACGCGCCGGCGTACGCCGCGGCTCCCTGTTCGGCGTCTACATAGGCGTTCCTCTACCCGAGAGGGGGCACGGCTACTCGATGGCCCTGCCCGATACCATCGTCATCTACCAGCAGACCCACGAGCGGCATTGCCGCAGCGAAGCCGAGATCGTGAAGCAGGCACGCCAGACCGTCCTCCACGAGATCGGCCACTATCTGGGCATCGAAGAAGACCGTCTGCACGAGTTGGGCATCGGCTAAAGGAGGTTCCTTATGGAAGAGACAACCCCGGCTGCGCCGCCGCAGCCTCCCGCCGAGAACCCCTTCTGGACCACCCTGCGCCAACCCCGCGTCGTCCTCATCCTCCTGGCCGTGTGGGCGATCATCGGCGCCCTGACGGAGTTCTTCACCTCCAGCGGCCTGTTCGTCGACCTCCACGGCCGCGAGCTGGACGGGGCGCTGGGCGGACGCGCCCTGAGCTGGGAGGCGATCCCCCTGGCGGTGCTGTACCTGTACTGCTCCCGAGACCCGGTGCGCTATCAGCGGGTGTTCTGGCTCGCCCTCATCGAGCAGGCGGCGGCCATCGTGGCCAACGTCTACCACTGGGGCGCGGGCGACTTCAGCTTCGAGAGCGTGTTCATCCCCATCGTGGTGGCCACGGCGCTGGGCCTGCTGGTGTTCCTGCACCTGTTCCAGCCCAGGGAGCCGGAGGGAGTGACACCCCCGCCAAGCCCCGGCAGTGGTATAGGGCCGGCGGCGAGCGAATCCTTGTAGCGGCGGCGGCGTTCAGGTCTCCACCCTCTCCCTGGCAACCCG
>CAJXNA010000148.1 GCA_913056415.1 uncultured Chloroflexota bacterium
GGTCTGCCGAAGGGGTAGGGCCGTCGTCCCTGAGCCCCGCCTAACAAGGAGCAGGCCTGCTTTGACGACGGATAAGGCCCCTGTAAGGTGCTCCTGGGCCGGCGGCGGCCCCCTGATGCTGGCGTACCACGATAAGGAGTGGGGCGTTCCGGTCCACGATGACCGTACTCTGTTCGAGTTCCTGACGCTGGAAGGGGCGCAGGCGGGGCTGAGCTGGGAGACGATCCTCAAGAAGCGGCAGAACTACCGCCGTGCGTTCGACAACTTCGATGTCGGGCGGGTCGCCCGATACACCGAACGAGATGTGGAGCGCCTGCTTGCCGATGCGGGCATCGTTCGCAACCGGCTGAAGGTTGCGGCGACCGTCAACAACGCCCAGCGCTTCCTGGAGGTCCGGGAGGAGTTCGGCTCCTTCGAGGAGTACATCTGGCGGTTCGTCGGCGGCAGGCCGATCAAGAACAGCTTCCGGGCTCTCTCAGAGATGCCGGCGAAGACCGAGGAGTCCGAGGCGATGAGCAAGGAGCTGCGGCGGCGGGGGTTCAAGTTCGTCGGCTCCACCATCTGCTACGCCTTCATGCAGGCGGTGGGGATGGTAAACGATCACACCGTTGGCTGCTTCCGGTACGCAGAAGTGTAGATACTCAGCGACAAAAGGGCCTCCCCTAGCCTTTACGATTCACCAACGATTCACCCTACGCAACTTCCATTTACGGCCTGCGTTGTCTATATTAGATTTGCTAGGAATTTAGCACTTGTCCGGAGGGGTGGGATGCCGTACAGGCGAATCAGTGATTACGGCGTAATCGGGGATATGCACTCCGCCGCGCTCGTCAGCGGCGACGGTTCCATCGATTGGCTTTGCTTCCCGCGATTCGATTCGCCCAGCGTATTTGCCGCCCTTGTTGGCGATGCCAACGGCGGCTACTTCCGCATACGGCCTGCTGGCGACTTCAGCCCCGATCACTCTTACCTGCCTGAGAGCAACGTCCTGGTAGCCAACTTCCAGACTGACAGCGGCTCGGTCAGCCTTACCGACTTCATGCCGGTAGCGGAAGAGGTCACCCACTGCGACCATGAAGTGGTGCGGATAGTGCGCTGCGAGCGCGGCTCCGTAGAGATGGAGCTGGAGTTTCAGCCTCGCCTGGACTACGCCCGCTCGCCTACGGAAGTGAGAGTGAGCGGCCGGTCTGTAGTAGCGCGTCTCAATGGAGATTGCTTGAGCATGACGTCCGGCGTGCCGCTGGAGGCTACCGACGGCGGCGCCCGCGCCCGCTTCACTCTGAAGGAGGGTGAGTGGACGGCCTTCCTGCTGCGCTGGGATGACGACTCGCCGCCGCTGCCGGAGGACTGCGATGTCTACGGCAAGCTGGGGCGGACGCAGGCGTTCTGGCGGTTCGTGGCCCACGACTGGCGCTACATGGGACGGTGGGAGGAGGTGGTGAAGCGCTCCATGCTGGCGCTGCACCTGCTGCTGTACATGCCCACCGGCGCCATATGCGCCGCCGTCACCACCTCGCTACCGGAGCAGGTCGGGAGTAGCCGCAACTGGGACTACCGCTTCTGCTGGCTGCGCGATGCCGCCTTTACGCTGGACGTGTTCCACCGTCTGGGGCACACCGCCTATACCCGCCCGTTCATCGAGTGGCTGGCGGGGTTGGTACTGGGATTCGGCCACGGCGAGGACATCCACTCACTCTACGGCATCGGCCGCGAGGTGGATCATCACGCCATGACTGAGGGCGTGCTCGGCCACCTGGAGGGCTACCGGGGCTCGTCGCCCGTGCGAATCGGTAACGACGCCTTTCATCAGTTCCAGCTGGACATCTACGGCGAGGTGCTCCTCTCGTTCGATTCGTACCACCGCGCAGGCGGCATCATCGACGACTCGTTGTGGATTCTGACGGAGGCGATGGTGGAGTCGGCGCTGCGCAGGTGGGAGGAGGCGGACAACGGGATATGGGAGGTGCGCTCGGCGCCCAAACACTTCGTCTACTCCAAGCTGATGGCCTGGGTGGCGGTGGACCGGGGGTTGCGCCTGGCGAAGGCTCTGGAGAGGCCGGTGGACTTCGACCGCTGGCGGCGCGCCCGAGAGGCGATCAAGGCTGATCTCCTGGAGAAGGGCTGGAACGAGAAGCGCCGCAGCTTCGTGCAGGCCTACGGGTCGACCAACCTGGACGCCAGCACTCTGTTCATGCCCATGGTCGGTTTCCTGCCCGCGCACGATCCGCGAATGGTTGCCACTATCGATGCCGTGCAGAAGGAGCTAATGCGCGACGGTCTCGTCCATCGCTATCTGGCGTCGGAGACTGATGACGGCGTGGGCGGCGACGAGGGCGCGTTCACGATGTGCAGCCTGTGGCTGTCCGGCGCGCTGGTGACGGGCGGCCGCCTGGACGAGGCAAGGGCGATCTTCGAGCGGGTGGTGGAGTTAGGCAATCACGTGGGCCTGTACTCGGAGATGGTGGACGCGAAGACGAAGGAGTTCCTGGGCAACTATCCGCAGGCGTTCACTCACATCGCGCTGATCCACACGGCGCGTAACCTGGATCGGGCGCTGAACCAGGTGGAGATGGGGAAGATCGTAGCCGCCTGAGCCTGGGTTCGAAGGGAAAGAACGACCGCCAGGCGTTTCGCCTGGCGGTCCGCGTTAGCTGGGCAAGCGGCGCGTTAGCGTCTTAGGACTTCTCGTCTTCGATGACGCCCTTGGTGCTTACCTTGATGGTCTTGGGCCGGGCGGCCTCGGACTTCGGCAGGCGCAGCTTCAGCAGGCCGTTCTCGAAGTCCGCGGAGGCGTTCTCGGCGTCGATGTCGGTGGGAAGCGTGAAGGAGCGGGCGAAGACGCCGTAGCGGCGCTCTCGGCGCAGCCAGTCCTTGCCCTTCTCCTCAGCCTCCTCCTTGGCATTACCCTTGATGGTGACGGTGTCACCGTGGACCTGGACTTCGACGTCCTCCGGCTTCACGCCGGGCAGGGCGGCCTCGACCTCGAACGCCTCGTCGGTCTCGGAGATGTCCAGGGGGAAGTAGCCGATCTCCGAGCCGACGCGCGGCGCCAGGCGCCATGGCCGGAGATCGCCGAAGATGCGGTCCATCCGATGGCGCACCTGCTCCATATCAACAAACGGGTCCCAACGAACGATGGTTCTCATGGCGATACTGCCTCCTTGTGTTGTGGGGCTGTCCCGTGACGCCACTTGCGCCGGTTGGCCCACCGTTCTGTGTACATTCCTTTTGTAGCATAATGTGATGCATCTGTCAAGTAACTTGATAAGTATACTATCAGGAGTCCTTACTAAAGAGCTTGACTCTACTATCTGCCGGACGTACAATGCAAGTTACAGTGGCGAAGAACTTCTACGATATCCTGAGCGTATCCCGTTCCGCTTCCGAGAAGGAGATCCGGCAGGCGTATCGCAGGCTGGCCCGTAAGTACCACCCCGACGTCAACCCAGGCGATACCAAGGCCGAGGAGCGGTTCAAGCAGATCAACACCGCCTACGAGGTGCTCTCCGATGCGGAGAAGCGGAAGAAGTACGACCGCTACGGTGAGCGGTGGGAGCAGGCGGAGGCGTTTGAGAAGGCGCGGCAGGCCGGCGGCGGCTCGGGCACCTGGTTCGGCCGGAGCTTCGACCTGGGCGATCTGTTCGGCCGCGGCGGTGGCGGATCGTTCGAGACTATCCTCGAGTCGGTCATGGGTCGTCGCGGCCCTATGCGGGGGCAGAACGTGGAGTACGCAGCGGAAGTGACGTTGGAGGAGGCGTTCCAGGGCGCCACGCGGCTCCTGCAGTTGCAGTCGGAGGAGGCGTGCGCCACCTGCGGCGGCAGCGGCCAGATAGCGGGCGCGGTGTGCCACGTCTGTGAGGGCGCCGGCGCCTCGCTGCGGCCCAAGCGTATCGAGGTGAAGATACCGGCCGGCGTCCGCGACGGCTCGCGAGTGCGCATCGCCGGCGAAGGCAACACGGGTGTAAGCGGCGGCCCCCGCGGCGACCTGTACGTCGTCGTCAAGGTGCGCCCGCACTCCCGGTTCGAGCGCAAGGGCGACGACCTGACGACGGAGGTCGGCGTGCCGCTGGAGGACGCCGTCCTGGGCGGCGAGGTGGAGGTATCGACGCTGTCCGGCAAGCAGGTGGCGCTGAAGATACCGCCGCTGACCCAGAACGGGCGCCTGTTCCGGCTGTCCGGCCTGGGCATGCCGCGCCAGGAGAAAGGGAAAGGCAAGGCGAAGGCGAAGGCGAAGGGCAGCGGCGATCTGATGGTGCGTGTGCGCGTCGTACTGCCGGAGAAGCTCAGCGATCGCGAGCGGGAGCTGTTCGAGAAGCTGCGGGAAGAGCGCAAGAAGAAGGTGGGTGTGGGGTAATGGTCAACCGTCACAGCGTTCACGATGACGAGCCGCTGTTCGTGATCAGCATCGCCGCCAAGATGGTGGGGATGCACGCCCAGAGCCTGCGCCACTACGAGCGGCTGGGCCTCATACGCCCCTCGCGCTCCCGCGGGCGCGTGCGGCTCTACTCGCAGGCGGACATCGAGCGGCTGCTCCGCATTCAGCGGTTGGTGAACGACCTGGGGGTGAACCTGGCGGGGGCGGAGGTGGTGATCCGCCTCAACGAGCGCATCCGCCGTATGGAGGGTGAGATGGAGCGGCTGCGGGCGGAGCTCCAGTCGTATCGCGACAGGACGCTGCCGGCGGTGCCGGAGGGGACGGGCCGATGACCGACGCCACTCTCAACCTCGGTTGGGAGCGCATCTGGCGCGAGCAAGGCTCTCGCTGGGAGCTGCAAGAGCCGCAGGCAGAGGTGGTAGCGCTGGTCGCTCGCCTGAAGGCCGAGGGGAAGCGCAGGGTGCACGACTTAGGCTGCGGTCTGGGCCGGCACCTGCTGCTGTTGGCGGCCGAGGGGTTCGAGGCCTCCGGCTCCGACATCTCGCCAGAGGCGGTGTCGAGGTGCCAGCGTCGCCTGGAGGAGGCCGGCCTGTCGGCGACGGTCACGCGCAGCGAGATGGCTGCTATCCCTGAAGAGGATGGCTGCCTGGACTGCGTCATCGCCTGGAACGTGGTCTATCACGCTACCGTGGAGGGGATCCTGCGCACGCTTCGGGGTGTTCACGGTAAGCTGAAGCCGGGCGGATACTTCTTCGGGACGTTCGCCTCCACCAGCCACAGCTCCTGTGACCTGTCGCGCCGGGAGGCGGAAGAGGGGCTGGCGGAGCGACTGGAGGCCGATACGTACATCAGGCCGCACGATACAGAGGGAGACAAGGCGCTCGTCCACCACTACACGACGGAAGAGGAGCTGCGAGAGCGACTTCTGGCAGGGTTCGAGGTGCTGTCGCTGGAGCACCTCTCGTCCCGCTGGCTGGTACTGGCAAGGAAGGGAACGTAGCGGCGATCCTGCCTACCGGCAGGCAGGCTA
>CAJXNA010000149.1 GCA_913056415.1 uncultured Chloroflexota bacterium
GTCGTCTGAGCAGGAGGTGTGAAGTCCAATGGGAGAGCCGCCGACGGTTAGCGTTATCGTACCAGGTTGAAAGAGGACGTCCACCCCCGTGTCGGTGCAGACGGCGAAATCAGGAAGACTATCGCCATCGACGGAGATGCCGTTCACCGTGTGGTCGCCATCAGCGGCGGTTGAGCAGGTGGGGTCTGCATCGAGGTGCGCGTTGTCAAACTGCCCCGCTGGACTGCTTGATATCTCGATGGTAACGGGGTCACCGAATCCACCCAGATAGTCGAGGCCGAAGTAAGACACCCTCGGCTCCCCACCGATATGGCTGGCGAGAGCCGATTCCGCACTGGGCCCGCCGCCCAGTCCGCCGATCAGCAAGACGGCCAGGGCGAAAACCGAAACGACGATAGCGCCTACCGTAGGCATAAGCCAGCGCATCCCAGAACCCTCTCTAAAGACGGTCATATTCCACTCTCCCTAATGTACTGTTCATTATGTACAACAAGGTTGGCCGTTCGTCGTTACAACCGGAACAAAGCGGTGATGCCGGGCGAGATTCGTTCCGGATTACCCTCCCTGTTTGAACCCGTCACTATCCATTCCCCCTCTGAGGTGGCTGCACGCCTACGTAATCTCTCCGTAGAGGTCCAGAGCTGTCTCGGCGCTGTGGCCGTTACGGGGATACCTAGCCGGCTCCCCCACGTAGCTGCAGACGCAGGGACCGCCTTGGGCACAGCCGTGGCAGCAATAGACGAAGCCATCCACAGTGAGAGATAGCTTCTCAAGCTGGATATCGCACGAGGCGCACCTTTTGGGCTCGTCCATTTTGTCCGGCGCTTCCCTTCCTGTGATCCCCAGAGGGGGCTGGTCCTTTTTCTCCCTACCACAACTATGAAGGGACACCGTTAACAGAACAGTGAATTGCTACAGGACGACGGTTAAGGTTCGGTTAACGCGCGCAAGCAGGTTGGCGCGGGAAAGAGGCTAGGCGACAGCGTCGAACTTGTAGCCGACGCCGCGCTCGCTGACGATGCGACCTGTGGTCTCAGGGTCCCCCTCCAGCTTCTGACGGAGGCGTCGGACGTAGACCTTCAAGTAATCGATCTCGTCAGCGTACTCACGCCCCCAGACTTTGGCCAAGAGCGTGTGATGGGGAAGCACCCGACCCGCGTTGCGGGTCAGGTGGTAGAGAAGGGAGTATTCTGTGGGCGTTAGCCGCACAGCCTGGCCGCGAATGGTCACCGAACGGCTGGCGAAGTCGATACGCAGGTCGCCTGACTCGAACACCTCGCCAACGGCGGGGAGCTGGCTCTCATAGCGACGGAGGACAGCGCGAACGCGGGCGAGCAGCTCGATGTGGCTGAAGGGCTTGGTTATGTAATCGTCTGCGCCCATCTCCAGGCCGCGCACCTTGTCTATCTCGCCGCCACGGGCGGTGAGCATGACGATGGGCACGTCGGAGAAGCGCCGGATCTCCTGGCAGATCTGAAAGCCGTCGGTGTCGGGGAGCATGATATCAAGAAGGATTATGTCCGGCTTCTCTTCCTCGACAAGGCGCAACCCCTCGTCACCGGTGGTGGCCGAAGCGATGTCGGCCTCCGGCCAGCGCAGGCTGAAGCAGAGGTCCACAACCTCAATAACGTCCGGTTCATCGTCTATGATCAGTACTTTCATCGCTGCTCCCAAAGGCAAGCTACGTCAGTGCCTTCGTCAACAGTAAAGATTGTTGACCCCCCCAAGTTGTTACACAAAATGGCGCGCGGACTCGCGCCAGTGTGGTGAGCTTCCGCCTCCGCATCTGTACAAGAGGTCAAGCCTGGCGAGAGCTTGGCGATAACGGCCTGTCACACTTATGTCAGACAGAAGAGCGGAAATAGGAGGCGAGGCTAATGTCTACGAAAGTCATTGTTATGGTGTCCGACAGGGATAACGCCAAGCGGGGTGAGATTTCAGTGGTGGACAACCCCCGCACGGCAGCGCATCTAGTGGAGACGTTGTTGGAGGCCGGGTTTCAGCAGGAGCAGATCAAGCTGTACAGCGGCGACGAGACTGAGATGCGCGTCAGCTCTCGACCGATAGTCGCGCTGGTGGACGGCTCTTCGACGCCCACGGCTCGGGAGTCGGTAGAGCCCTATGAGACCGCAAGGGAGTCAGCTGACGAAGAGGCCACGCCGTTCGTGAAGGACGGGGTCAGGTTCTCGTCCCTGTTCCGGCCGGCTAATCTAGACGCCGAGAAGGACGGCCGCGCTCCGGCGCTGCGCGGTGCGCGGGAGCCGGGATAGCCTGTAATAATTCGCAGGTAGATCAGCCAAGGCGATCACGAGCCCTCTTCGGCGGCATCTGAGCCCGGGACGGCGTTGCTCGAGTGACCGTTGGAGCGGATGCACACGTGGCCGGTCCGATCGATGGGAAGGCCGCAGAGCGGACAGATGGGCCGCCCCTCAGCGATGATTGCGTCCAGCTGCTCCATGAGGGACGCGGACAGATCCAGCGCTAGCTGCACGCGCAGGACCGGATCATCGTCCTTCTCCAGCTCGCCGATCTGGAGCACGACGTTCCCGCTGGACGCGTCGAATCCGATGCCGATGCTGCCAACCCGAAAGTCATGCTCGGCCGTTTCTGGGAATTCGCGGACCTCCGCCGCCCGCGGCCCTTTCGCGTATCCAACTTGCGACAGCACCTGCCTGAACGCCAGACTGAGCGCGCGCAGGTGCTCCTTCTCCAGCCAGAGCAACGCCGACTGCGACGCCGACCCGAGTATGCGCAGGCGGAAGGTGCGCTGGCCGGGTTCGCCAAACGACTGGGCGCTGACGGCCCGCGCCACGCCGAAATCAACAGTCATGGTTCGCCCATCATAGTCCCGGCTCACGGAAGCGGACATCTGCCGCTCGCTCAACCGAGAGTGGCACGCTCGCATTCTAGCAGACGCGTCCCGGCCGAACGTTTTCGGGCGAAGTTCTGCCGCTAGCGGTGCATCACCACTGGACGAACATGGGCATGACCACGTGGAGGTAGTTCTCCACGCCGACTGGGCGGATGATCACCCTTGCCGGACGTGGTCGCAAGGCGATACTGTTGCAACGTGCTCCGCCACTTCGAACCCGCCGACGAGGACGAACTGGTTCGCGTCTGGTTAGCCTCCACCATCCCCGGACAAGACTTCCTCTCCGAAGAGTACTGGCGCTCCCAGGAGCCCCTCGTGCGCGAGCACTTCATCCCGATCGCCGACACGTGGATCGTGGAGCAAGACGGCGAGCTCGTGGCCTTCATGTCGATCCTCAAGCACACGATCGGCGGACTCTTCACGCATCCCGACCACCAGGGCAAGGGATACGGCCGCGTCCTCGTCGAGCACGCCCGCACGCTTCACGAGATCGTGCGCGTCGAGGTCTTCCGCGCCAACGTGCGCGCGATGGCCTTCTACGAAAGCTGCGGCTTCGTCGAGGAGAGTTCGAAGCTCGACGAGGCGACGGGGCTCGAGGCGGTCATCATGCGGGTTGATGGCTTGCGACCGTCGTGATAGATGCGAACGCTCCGAAATGCTCCCGCGCGCTCTACCGACCTAGTCCAAGCGTCACCACTGGACGAACATGGGCATGACCACGTGGAGGTAGTTCTCCACGCCGACGGGGCGGATGACGCCGGGGCTGGAGGAGGTGCTGGTCTCCAGCGCCACCTGGGAGCAGTCCAGCACCTGTAGGACGTCCTGCAGGTACTTGCTGTTGAAGGCGATCTTGGACTCCTCCCCCTCGATCTTGACGTCCATCTCCCCGCGGTGCTCGCCGATCTCCTCGGCGCGGGCGGAGACGATCATCTTTCCCGGCGCCACGTCCTCGCCCGGCTGGAGCTGAATGCGGACGATGCCGGAGCCGTCGCGGGCGAAGATGGCGGCGATGCGCGTCTCCTGGAGGAACTGTCGCATGTCGATGAGGGCGCGGGTAGTGTAGCTGGAGGGGATGAGCTGCGAGTAGTTGGGGAAGGTGCCCTGGATGAGGGTGGCCACCATCTCCACCGACTTGAGCCGCAGCAGCACCTGGGAACGAGCGCTGTTGACGGCCAGCTCCAACGGTTCCTCTTCCTCCGCCAGCAGCCGCATCAGCTCACGCATGGCGCGGGCGGGTATGATCACCTCTACCTTCTCCGGCACGTCCTGGTCCAGGGTCAGTTTATAGACGGCGAGACGGAAGCCATCAGCGGCGGCCAGGGTAAGCTCGCCGTCTTCAAGCAGGGTATGGATGCCGGTGAGCACGGGGCGGGTGTCATCGATGGCGGCGGCGAACTCGACGTGCTCGATGGCGGTGCGCAGCGCCTTGGGGTCCAGCTTGAGGCGAAAGCCATCGTCCACGGAGGGCACCGGCGGGAAGTCCGCGGCGTCCATGCCGGCGACGGAGGCCTCGTTGCGGGCGCAGCTGAGGTTGAGCTGACGCCCGCGCGACGCCAGCGACAGGTCGATACGCTCGTTTGGGAGGGAGGCCACGAAATCGGTGATCAGACGAGCGGGGACGGTGATCTCGCCGTCCTCCTCAACCTGGGCGCCGATCCAGCAGGTGATGGCGATCTCCAGGTTGGTGGCGACCAGCTTGAGGCGACCTTCGTCGCTGGCGAGAAGGACGTGGGAGGCCTGGGGAAGCGTGCTGCGGGTGCCCACCGCCCTGCCCACGATGGACAGTCCCTTGGCGAGGTTCTCCTGGAGGCAAGATATCTTCATAGTGTCACCTACTTAATCGCTTATACAGAATCGGGGCGCGAGGTCGCACAGTAGTATACCGCCTGCCCTTGGGGTTGACAACATCCGCCGGTCTCTAGCCGCCGCGAGCCAGTGATTCTCGCGCCGCCTCGAACGTCTCCCTCAGCTCGTCGTCAGTGTGAGCTAGGGAGACGAACATCGCCTCGAACTGTGAGGGGGGCAGGAAGACGCCGCGAGAGAGCATCTGGCGGAAGAAGGCGGCGTAGCGCTCGGTGTCGGAGCGCCGGGCGGAGGCGAAGTCGGTGACGGGGGTGTCGGTGAAGAAGATGGTGAGCAGGGAGCCGGCGCGGTTGATGCGTACTGGAGTCTCGGTCTCCTCGGCGGCGCGGCGGAGGCCGTCCTCAAGGAAGATGGCGCCGACCTCCAGGCGTGGGTAGGCGGCCTCATCAGCCAGGGCGCCCAGGGTGGCGATGCCGGCGGCCATGGCGAGGGGGTTGCCGGCCAGGGTGCCGGCCTGGTAGACGGGGCCCTGGGGCGCCATCATCTCCATGATCTCGCGCCGGCCGCCGTAGGCGCCGATGGGCAGACCGCCGCCAATGATCTTCCCCAAGCAGGTCAGGTCAGGCTCGATGCCGAACATCGTCTGGACGCCGCCGTAATGGAGGCGGAAACCGGTGATCACCTCATC
>CAJXNA010000150.1 GCA_913056415.1 uncultured Chloroflexota bacterium
TTGATGTGCTGCCCTACAAGGCCTTCTTCCTCACCTCCTGCGCCCCCTAGGGCCACCTGGCGTCTTCCCCTTCCACCACGCTCCGCCGCGCCCTAATATAGTGCCGTGCTAGTCACTTCGGCGGCAACGACCGCCAGGGCCTACCGACTAGAGAGACCGCACCCTCCCCTATCCACCGCCCCCTGCGATGATCGAGCGCTACACCACGACCCGAGATGGGCCGCATCTGGTCCGAGGGGAACAAGCTGGACAAGTGGCTGCGAGTCGAGCTGGCTGTCTGCGAGGTCGGGGCGCAGTTGGGGTCGGATGTGGTGGAAGGCGGCTGTATTCGAGCTACAGAGAGTCTACGCACGACCTGCGGGATCGATTACCCGCCTGGGGCGGGGCGGCAGGATTGCCATCGGATGGTAGTTAGGAGATAGTCTCAGGATGGCGTAGCCCGCCACCGTACGGTCCCACTCGCTCATGGGGGTCAGTGTTCCCCGTCAGCAACTTTCGGAATCTGGGTAAGCAGACTGCGCTCTCCCTTCTAGGCTTGCCCACTTACTCCATTCTTCGTCGAAATTATTGACACCACAATATTGACGGGTTATGCTCATTTATCTACCTAAGCCCATCACCAGGGCGGAGTATGAATGGGCGCTAGACAGTTCACCTTCGGTAGGTTGAGTTTTCACGGCTGGACCTCGCACGGAGGTTCACAAACCTAGGAAAGGAGCTGCAACGATGACGACAGAGGTTCGAGCCCCAGTACCGCCGTTCGCCGAAGAAACGGCGCGCAAGAAGGTGAAAGCGGCAGAAGATGCGTGGAACACGCGCGATCCAGAGGTGGTGGCCAAGGCTTACACAGAGGACTCCCAGTGGCGCAATCGGGACGAGTTCTTCACCGGCAGGGAAGCGATCAAAGAGTTCCTGAGACGAAAGTGGGCTAAAGAGCTTGACTATAAGCTGATGAAGGAGCTGTGGGCCTACACAGGGAACCGCATCTCGGTTCGATTCGAGTACGAGTGGCACGATGCCACCGGCCAGTGGTATCGCACCCACGGAAACGAACACTGGGAGTTCGACGAGAACGGCCTGATGCGAAGGCGCGACATGAGCGCCAACGACATTCCGATTGACGAATCCGAGCGTAGATTGTGATGATGGTCGCCGATCTACAGCCTGTGAAAAGAGGCAGAAGGTGATACTGGTCACGGGAGCGACGGGGACGATAGGGAAGGACGTGGTGAAGGGACTGATAGCAAAAGGGGAGCAGGTTCGCGCCATGATCCACAACCCGGAGAAGGCGCCACCCGGGAGCCGGGCGTGGAGTACGTCACCGGCGACCTCGAGAAGCCAGAGCTGCACGGCATCGACCAGTTCGCCGCCGAGTACGCGCAGGCGTTTCGAGGCGCATAGAGGCATAGCTGCGGCAGGAGTGGCGAGATGACAAAGGAACCTGGCGAGGTTCACACCGACGCATCAAGGCAGAAGCGGACCGAGGACTCCCAAGAGATCGGGCGACGCTACCGCTTTAAGCATCTCGCACTGCCGACCGTGCTGAGGGACATGTACTTCAGCAGAGCTGATCCCGGCCCAGGCGACCGCGTGCCAGACTTCGACCTCCCGACTTTGGGCGGAGGCCGCTTCCGGTCCGCGGATCTCGGCGAGACCGGTCCGGCGCTGATGATCTTCGGGTCCTACACCTGCCCCGTGACGGACAGCGCCGCCCCTGGGCTGAACGAGCTGTACGCGCGCTTCGGCGACCGCGTGCGCTTCGTGATGGTAGACGTCCGTGAAGCGCACCCCGGGAAGGAAGCGCCGCAGCCGGACACGCCCGACGAGAAGATGGCCCATGCGGAGCAGCTACGCGACCTTCACGGCTTCGAGTTCGAAGTGGCGGTGGACGACATCGACGGCACTCTCCACCGTGCCCTGAGCCCGAAGCCCAATTCGGCTTACGTTCTGGGCAAGGACGGGACGATCCTCTTCCGTGCGCAGTGGGCGAATGACACGAAAGCGCTAGCGGCGGCGCTGGATGCTATCGCGGCCGGCGAGTCCCCGAGTCGCTCGCAGAGCGGTGGCGTAGTGCGGCCCATACTCCGCCAATTTCGTTACATGGCGCCTGTTCTCGACCGAGCTGGAGGCGGTGCTTGGCGCGACATGTGGCGTGTGGCGCCCCCGATGGCGGCCACCGCCTTCGCCCTCAAGGTTCTTCGCATCCGCCCTACGGGCTGA
Organism: uncultured Chloroflexota bacterium; assembly: GCA_913056415.1. Lineage (GTDB taxonomy): Bacteria > Chloroflexota > Dehalococcoidia > SM23-28-2 > RBG-16-64-32 > JADFNQ01. The sequence goes on from CAJXNA010000150.1 coordinate 2,221, forward strand.
ACTTCTCGTGCCGCAGGAACTCGATCTGTTCGGCTCCTTCCTCTCCCTCCTGCGACGATTCGATCTGCACTATCGAGAAGTAGAAGCCGTATTTCTCCTTCAGCATCCGCGTGATCAGGTCGAGCAGATCAGGGTTGGCCTCGCCACTCTGCAGCACGTGGGCCGCGAAAATATTCCGGCCGGAGGCGAGGCTCCAGGCGTGCATGTGATGCGCCCGGACGACGCCCGGAAGCTGGTCGATGTCGCGCTTGATGGCGAGCAGATCCGTGCCTCGCGGCGCCGCCTCCAGGAAGATGTCGATCGACTCCTTGATGATGCCGAATGACGCCCACAGCAGGAAGAGGCCGAAGCCGATGCCGAGGATCGGGTCGATCTCCAGGAACCCCGTGAAGCGGATGACCAGCGCCGCGACGACGATGATGAGGCTGCCGACGAACGTCTGGATGACGTGCCAGTAGGCGCCCTTCAGGTTCAGGTTCTGCTTCTGTCCCTCGAACAGCAGCGCGAGCGCGATGATCTCGGTCACGAGGCCCCCCGCGGCGACGAGCAGCATCGGCGTCGTCGCCAGGTCTTTCGGGTCATCGAGCCGCAGAGCGCCAAACACGATCACGATCAGGGCCATCCCGAGCAGGAAGAAGCCGTTCACGAACGCGCCGAATATCTCGGCCCGGATGAAGCCGAAGGTCCGCTGCGGGGTCGGCGGGCGGGCGGCGTACAAGCCGGCGACGATGGCGACGCCGACGCCCGCGACGGCGGAGAAGGTGTGGAAGGCGTCAGACAACACCGCCACGGAGCCGATGAGCAGTCCCGCAGCCAGCTCCACGACGAAGTAGACGCCGGTGAGGATCGCGGAGATGACCAGCGCGCGCTGATTGCTCTGCCCTGGCGTCGGCGCCATCTTCGACATGTCGTGAGCTGCCACGGTCAGCCCTCCCCTATGCCAATGACGCGGTAGGGATACTCGTACCCCCAGACGTTTCGCTGCAGCCGGTACTGCGGAATAATGTTGCGCTACAAGAAACGTACGGTGGCTCAGGCGCGGTGCCCAACTCTACGCCCAGAATGCAAAAATGTCAAACTGACCGATCAAACTTGACAAGGGGTTAGCGGAGGACACTTCGAACGGGTTCTTCGGGGAGTGACGGACGTGGTCGATAAGGTCGGAGGACGCACGCCGAAGTCGCTGGAGACCTTCGTCCAGGAGAACATCGCGGCATTCGGTGGAGCCCAGGTGCCCGCCGTTGAGTAACCGCTAGGAAGGAGCTAATCGATGACCAATTCAGTAGCTCAGCTGTTCCTGGTCAAGGTCAAGCCCGGCGTCCAGTGCGGTCTCCCGCGAGGAATGGCGGGATTTGACGCGGCACACTCCCGAACTCTCCCGTTCTTGAAAGCCCCCGCCGATGGGCTTATACTTGCCCACCAGCCGGTTTACTTTCCACGAGTCCGCGACCTAGAAGGAGGATGGGACGGATATGAGCGAGCGAGCAGAGGCGCTTGCGGTACAGTTCGAACAACTAATTGGCGAGCTGATGGCTGAGATCGAACAGTGTTCAGATAAGCAGTGGCGGTTGAATTGCAAGGATGAGGGGTGGTCAGTAGCCGTAACGGCGCACCACATAGCGGCGGGCACCTCACAGATCGCGGGCGGGGTCGGGATGATCGCATCGGGTCAGCCGTTCCCTCTGTTCACCAGCGAGCGGGTGGACAAGCTCAACGAGCAGCACGCGCGGCAGCATGGGGACTGCACGATAGATGAGACGCTCGAACTGCTCCGGCACGACGTGCCGTCGGCGGTGAGCCTCCTGCGAGGGCTGAGCGATGAACAGCTCGGTCGGTCAGCCACCGTATTCGCCAGCGCACCACCTTTGACCACCGAGCAGTTCATCCAGCGCATACTGATAGGCCACGCGGTCGGCCATCTCGAAAGTATGCGCGCCGCGTTATAAGTAGCACAGGGCGCACCGGATCCGAGATCGCAGTTCAGTCCGTGACCAGAAGAGGCTCGACCTGATCGTGACTTGGGCGGTAGAGACGGCGTTTGGGCGTCGGTCGCATCTCGTACATGTTGGTACGTTCTGCTGCGTTCAGGAGGATGGGCATGAAGTCCTCGCCGCGGATGTGGCCCAGCACGCCGCTCGCCGCCGCCCTCTCACCGAACTCCGCCACGGAGTCCACACGTACGTTCCCGCCGCGGATGGCGATGGGCACGCTCTCGCCGCCGTGCTGGTCGGAGAATTCTCCCCGTGCGTGACGCGCCCACACAGAAGGGGTGGTGTGGTCCGTCGTGACCACGGTGATGAGGTCGGGATCGCCGCCGATCTCCTGCCAGTAGTACCCCATCCCCCTGTCCAACGCCTCTATCGCCTCGCGCACGCGCAGCGGCTCGTTGTCGTGGGACATCGGGTCCGGATACTTGGAGTGGAGGTGAACGAACTCGAAGCCCTCCGAGAGAAGCTCGCGGGCGCGCCCTAGGCGGCGCCGCAGGTCGCCCTCGGGGTCCTCTTCCACGATCTGCTCCAGGCGAAACCCCGTCTCGATCATCAGGCCGGACACGACCTCTTCGTCGGGGAGGCTGGCGGCGCGCATGCCCCAGCGCTCGGCGAACGGCTCGTATGATGGTTTCTGGCCGGCCCATTTCGTGATCAGGCAGTTGATCGGTGGCTCATCTTCTCCGCCGGACATCGGCTGCGAGCCGAGTTGAACGTGCGCCCAAGTCAGATAGCGGTTGAGCGCGTCCGCCGTCCGCTGCGCCAGGGCGGGATCCTCGGCCTCAGCGCGCGGCCTCGCCCGCAGGACGGGCAGGTCCAGACCCAGGGGATCGGTGTCCGTCACCTGGCAGGAGGCGCCGCCCTCTATGAACAGAATGCCGTCGCCCCTTCCGCTGTAGCAATACCGGAAGCTGAGCCCATCCACCTCCCGCCCCGCGATCGTCTCCGCCAGCCTCTCGCACGCCTCCTCGCGTCCCTGGATGAAGCGCTCCACCAGCCGCAGGCGACCTTCCTCCTCCCGCACAACAGAGGCGAACCGCGCCGCCAGCACGTCCGCCCCGTCGGGTATC
>CAJXNA010000151.1 GCA_913056415.1 uncultured Chloroflexota bacterium
AGGGGGCCAGCGGCATCCCCACCCGCACCCTGGTGAACCTGTTGCTGTCGCTGGCTGACGAGGGCAAGTGAGCGAGTGGAGTTAGCGCCATGGCCACGTGGGGAGAGTTCGCGGAAGCCTCGCCCGAATTAGCAGCGTTCGGCGCCGAACGTTTCGAAAGCACCCACGTCGCCTATCTAGCCACTGAACGGAAAGACGGCTGGCCACGCGTTCATCCGGTAAGCCCGATTATCGGGCAGGGCCATCTTTTTCTGTTTATGGAGCCTACATCGCCAAAGAGGCATGATCTACTCCGAGATGGGCGCTATGCCCTGCACTCATCTGTGAGCGACCCCAGCGGGGCGAGCGGCGAATTCAGTGTCATCGGGAAGGCAGTATTGGCAGATGACCCGGCGATCCGAGCCTTAGCCACCGAGGCCGCCAGCTACACCCCTGAGGACCGCTATGTCCTCTTCGAGCTGACCGTAGAGAGCGCCTTATCGATCGCCGACGAAAACGGCCAGCCGGTGCGGAAGCGATGGCCAGGACGAGATGCCTGACGTTCCGCCTGGGCAGCCAGATCTCCTACCTGCGCCGCCCGCGTAGCGCCTGCACGATCATCCACAGCCCAAAGAGGGTTAGGGGCTACTCCTTGCTGGCGACGACGAGCAGCCAGTTTCGGGGCGAGGTCTCCAGGCCCAGCTCCTCGAACGCCCCGCGGGCGCCGAACTTCAACGCTTCGCTAGCCGGCCCCAGGGGCACGCCGGGCATCGCGCCTTCAATGAACAGGCTGTACTCGCTGATATCCTCGAACCCCTGCAGGGTCATGGGCACCGGCACAATCTGGTTCTCGCGTACCTGGAAGCCGTTCGCTTCCAGGAGGGCGATGTACTCCTCACGGCTCAAGGGCTGGCGCGCCAGGGCGCGCTGCGCCTTGTCCGGCGAAAGGTCGTACTGCTCGCGCAGGTTGCGCAGCGCCTTCATCATCCAGCGCCGATAGAACTGGAGCGACTCGGGGGGCTCAGCTCCCTGGAAGAAGGAGGTGTTGAAGGAGAACGTGCCGCCCTGGCGCAGGCTGCGATAGGCCTCCTGCACGACGGCCGCCTTCTCTTTCACGAGGTGAATGGCGTTGCAGAAGAATACGGCGTCCACCGGCATACGAACGAGCTGGGAGAACCGTTCGGCGCCGCCCTGGACGAACCGGACGACGGCGTCGCCGATGTTCTCCAGGCTTCGCCGCGCTACCTCGATGGCGGGCTCCGAGGGCTCAACGGCGATGACCTCCGCGCCCTGCCCGTCGGCCATCTCCGCCACCAGCAGCCGGGTCACGGCACCCGTGCCCGCGCCCAGGTCTACCACACGCAGCCCCGGTCTCAGGTTGGCGAGCGCCACAAGCCTCCGGTTGACCTCCTGATAGAACGGGTTCTGGGAGAACTTCTCCAGGGTGAACTCCTTAGACATGTCGGCCTCCTTCATGGCAGCCATCCGGAATCACCACACCGCAGCGTTCCGCAGGCGCCCGCGCCATCGTTGAGTTTACGCCAATTAGGCCCCTTGGGGGTAGGCCATACGAACCGATGGCAGGTCATCCTGTAGGCCATGTCAGTCAGGGCTCGCTTCTCTGAGCGCGGCCGCGACGCGATCCAGGACGCGACAGGCAACCTCGTACTTGCTCATGAGGGGCAGCTCCTCCTCGCCCTCACCATCAACAAGCGTCACCCTGTTGGTATCCGAGCCGAAGCCGGAGCCCTCGGCGGTCACGTTGTTGGCCACAATGAGGTCGAGACGTTTATCATCCAGCTTGCGGCGGGCGTTGGTCAGAAGGTTCTCGCTCTCGGCGGCGAAGCCCACCTTAACCAGCCCCGCGCGCCGGCCGATCTCCGCCAGTATGTCCGGCGTGCGCACCAGGGACAGGCTCAGCCCTTTCTGCCGGCGCTTGATCTTCTGGCCCACCGCCTCCGCCGGCTGATAGTCCGCGACGGCGGCCGCCATGATCACCGCGTCTGCGTCGGCGCACTCGGCGAGCACAGCGTCGCGCATCTCCGTGGCCTGGCGGACAGGGAGAACGCGCACGGCGTAGGGCTCAGGCAGGGCCGCCGGGCCGCTCACCAGGACCGTATCCGCCCCGCGGTCGCGGGCGGCCTCGGCCAGGGCGTAGCCCATCTTGCCGGAGGAGTAGTTGCCGACGTAGCGGACGGGGTCGACGGGCTCCTGGGTACCGCCGGCGCTGACGACTACCTTTCTCCCCGCCAGGTCTGCGTCCTTGCCGAGCACGTACCTGAGGGCGCCGATTATGGTTTGCACCTCGGACATCCTGCCTGGGCCGGTGTGGCCGGAGGCCAGCCTGCCCTCCTCCGGGCCCACCACATGCAGGCCACGGCGGCGCAGCGTCTCCAGGTGTGCCTGGGTGGCCTCGTGTTCGAACATCTGGGGGTCCATCGCCGGGCAGACGATAATGGGCGCCCGCGTGGCGAGGGCGGTGAGGCTCACGAGGTCCTCGGCGAGGCCGAGAGCCACCCTCGCGATCGTCGTCGCGCTGGCGGGGGCGATCAGCAGGGCGTTGGCGCGGCGGGCCAGCTCGATGTGCAGCTCGGACGCCCCGGACGCGGTGTCGAACATGTCGACGTAGGCGGGGCGGCCGCTGACGCTCTGGAAGGTCAACGGCGTGACGAACTTCGCGGCCGCGGGCGTAAGGACGACGTCCAGCCTGACGCCGGCCTGGGTGAGCTTACTGGCGAGGTCCGCCGCCTTGTAGGCGGCTATACTGCCGCTCACTCCCAGGACGATCTCCCGATCAGTCAGGTTGTACATCGTCTCTACCTCGGTTCATATCGAAGATGATTCGCAGCCCCTCCAGGGTGAGGTCCACGTTCACCTCGTCGATCACATCGGTCTCACGGGCGATGAGGTTAGCGTAGCCGCCGGTGCCGATCACCTTCGTATCGGGGCCGAGCTCCTGTTTGAAGCGGCCCACGATACCCTCTACAAGCCCTACGAAGCCGAAGACGATCCCCGACTGGACGGCCTCCCCCGTGTTGCGGCCGATGGCGGACTTGGGCCGCACCAGCTCCACCCGGTGAAGCTTGGCCGCCCGCTGGAACAGCGCCTCTGTGGCGATGCCCAGGCCGGGGGCGATGGCGCCGCCCAAGTAGTCACCATCCTTGCTGATGCCATCGAACACGGTGCCCGTGCCCAGGTCCACGATCACCATCGGCGGCGGGCCGTAGAGGTGGAGCGCTGCCACCGCGTCCGCGACGCGGTCAACGCCTACGTCGCGGGGGCTGTCGTAGACGATGCGGAGCCCGGTCCGCACGCCGGTGCCGACGACGAGCGGCCGCACCCCAAAGTAGCGGTTGCACACAGCCTCGAAGACCGGATCCAGGTCAGGGACTACGCTCCCCATGACGGCCTCCGAGATGTCGCTCATCTCTATGCCCTCATGGGTAAGGAGGCTAGTCATCAGCACGCCATACTCATCGGCGAGCTTGCCAACGTCCGTCGAGAATCGCCAGGTAGCACGGAGGGAACCGTTGTCGAACACGCCCACCGTCACGTTAGTGTTACCTACATCCAGCGCAAGAAGCATAGCTAATCCGTCACCTCCATAGAAGCGAGGTAATTATAACAGGCGCGATTCAGGCCGAAGAGAGGCTCTTTTTGCAGCGCCGTTGATGATGAGGAAAGGGCTCACGGAGGGCCCAAAATCCCCGCTGCTCTTTTCATAATATCCTTGACCGCCTTGCTTGGAGGCTGGTATTTTTCCGCCGTCAGCTCCCCTAAGTCGCCCCGGTTTGACCATCAGCCTCTAACGGAGGGACCCGCATGCAGGACGTCGCTGCCCACCGTGTATGGGATACTGCCCTAGGGCAGTTGCAGCTTCAGGTCACCCGTCCCAACTATGATACCTGGCTCAAGGACACCGTGGGACTCAACACGGACAATGGATCCTTCGTTATTGGGACACCTTCCGATTTCGTCAGCGAGTGGCTCAGCACCAAGATGGGGCCCGTAATCGCCAAGACGGTAAGCGGAATCCTGGGGCGGTCGGTTGACCTTCGCTATGAGGTCGTCTCCCAGGGAGGCAACGGACACCAGGCAGACGAGCCGCCGCCTCTCGCCGGGCATAGCCCCGCTCCCGCAGTCTTCACAAGCCCCTCCACCCGAAAGAGGCTCAACGGTAAGCTCACCTTCGACCGGTTCATCATCGGCGAGTCAAACCGGCTGGCCGCCGCCGCCTCCCACGCTGTAGCCGAGCAGCCGGGCGAAGTGTACAACCCCCTGTTCATCTACGGCGGCCCCGGCCTCGGCAAGACTCACCTCCTGCACGCCATCGCCAGCCGCGCGGCGAGGGAGGACCGACGCGTCCTCTACATCACCTGCGAGCAGTTCACCAACGACTTTGTGAACGCGATCTCCCAGGGACACCAGAACGAGTTCCGCCGCAAGTACCGCTCCACCGATATCCTGCTGGTCGACGACATTCAGTTCCTTGCCGGGAAGGAGCGCACCCAGGAGGAGTTCTTCCATACCTTTAACGACCTGCACGCCGACGGCTGCCAGGTCGTGCTCACAAGCGATCGCTCTCCCAAGACCATCCCCGGCCTGCAAGCCCGTCTCTGCTCACGCTTCCAGTGGGGCCTCCTCGCCGATATCCAGCCGCCGGACGAGGAGACCCGTCTAGCGATCGTCCAAGCAAAAGCCCTTGAACAGCGAATCAAGATTGACCCCGAGGTTGCTCAGCTCATCGCTGACCGCGCCCAAGACAACGTCCGCGAGCTCGAGGGCTTCCTCAACCGTGTCGCCGCATACGCGAACCTGACGCGATCACCAATCACCATCGCGGGAGCAACCCTAGCTATCGACGCACTCACGCCCCCTAGCCCTCCCTCAACACTATCGCCAGAGGCAATCATAGAAGGCGTAGCGAGATACTTTACCATCCCACTCACCAGCCTCCCAGGCCCCAGTCGGGCCAAGCCCATCGCGGAAGCTAGACATATCGCAATGTACCTCCTACGCGAGGATGCTCAGCTCCCGCTCAAGCAGATCGGCCGCCTCCTAGGAAACCGCGACCACTCCACAGTTATCCACGGTTGCCGCAAAGTATCCACTCGCTTCAACACCGCGAAGGGCCGACGACAGCTCGCCGAGATCCAGGCCAGCATACACAGTCCACACTGAACAGTTGCCCGACGCGCTCATCAGTTAGCCAACAACCGTCCCCAAATAGCCCACACGAACTCCACCCTCCAGCCAGATACACTCTCAACAGAGCGAAC
>CAJXNA010000152.1 GCA_913056415.1 uncultured Chloroflexota bacterium
TACGGGATGCCGGAAGGCTGGTTGCCTTCGGCCCCCAGGATCACTCTCGCCGCCCGTTCCATGAAGGAGGCGGTCGACCGTGGCCGCGTGCTGACCAAGCCCTCAACGGAGGGCGATCCCTGGTTCGCCGGCGCCCACCCCGGCGCCTGCGTCATCTACGTACCTCTCCGGTCTCAGGACCGGCCCAAGGGACTTCTGGCGATCGCCACTTCTGATAGCAACCATATCACCAAGGACCACAGGCTCCTCTCGTCCCTGGGTATGGTGCTGGCGCTCGCCCTAGACAACTGCCGCCTCTACGAAGGTGAGCGCGCGAGCGCGCGCCGCCTGCAAGAGCTGAACCGCATGAAGAGCGACTTCCTCATCACCGTCTCCCATGAGCTGCGCACCCCTCTTACGTCCGTGCGCACGGCGGCGGAGATGCTGCTGGAGGAGGAGGAGAAGCGGGACTCCGGGGGCATCAGAGCTCGTCTCGCTCGTAGCATCGCCAAAGGGGCGAACCGGCTCACGGCGCTGGTCGCAGATCTGGTGGACGTCTCCCGCGATGATGAGTTCGCTCCCAGACTGGAGTTGGAGCCGCTGCCGGCGCAGGAGATGGTGTCCGGCGCTGTCGCCCTCATTAACCCCCTGCTGGCCGCTAAGCGGCAGACGCTCTCGGTCGAGATCGCGGACCCGGCGCCGACCGTGCTGGTGGACAGGCGTCGCTTCGAGCAGGTCGTCCTGAACCTCCTCTCTAATGCCCACCGTCACACCCCCGCCGGCGGCCGTCTCGACGTACGCATCTCAAGCAGGAACGATGAAGCAATCATCGCGGTCACGGACTCCGGCCCTGGCGTTGTCGAGGCGGAGCGCGAGCTTATATTCGAGCCGTTCTTCCGCGGTGACCGCTCCGGCATGGGGTTGGGGCTCGCCATCGCCAAGTCTGTGGTTGAGCTGCACAACGGCCGTATCTGGGTGGAGGACAACCCGGAGGGCAGGGGCAGCACCTTCTTTGTCGCTCTGCCCAGGCATGTGGTGAAGGCCCCCACCGTACCCGCTTCCACTACCGCCTGAGCGATGCGGGCTTCAGCGCCGCATCCGCTATAATCGGCCTATGCGGCTGCTCCGTCTCCGGCTCTTCGATTACCGCAATTTCCATCGACTGGACTTCTCGCCGGGGCCCGGCGCCAGCGTGCTCGTCGGCGCCAACGCCCAGGGGAAGACCAACCTCTTGGAGTCCGCGTACCTGCTGGCTACCATGAGGGAGCTCCGCGTCGAGACCGAGGCGCAAATCATCCGCTGGCAGGTGGTTGAGGACGCGATCCCGGTCGCCCGTGTCGTCGGCGAGGCCGAGACCACCGCCGGCGCCCTTAAGCTGGAGGTGGCTGTCGTCGGCCGGCAGGGCAGCAACGGGCTCGTCGCCAGCAAGACCGTCAAGGTCAACGGCGTTCCCAAGCGGCTGTCCGATGCGGTCGGGCGCCTGACCGCCGTGATGTTCACCGCCGCCGACATCGACCTGATCACTGGGACGCCGTCGTCACGGCGGCGCTATATCGACATAACGCTATCGCAGGTGGACCGTGGCTACGTCTCCGCCCGCTCCCGCCTGGAGCGCGTCATCGCCCAGCGAAACCATCTCCTCAAGCGCATCCGCGAAGGGCTCGCCCGAAGGGACGAACTCGCCTTCTGGGACGCCGAGCTCGCCCGCGACGGCGGCTATCTGTTCGCCGTCCGCGCCGTCGCCCTATCCGAGCTGGCCCTCCTCGCCGCTGAGGCTCACGCCTCACTCGCTCCCACCGAGGAGCTGCGGCTGGAGTACCGGCCGCAGCTGGAGGGGCGGGCGCCGGATAGCCTCTCCAATGCGGCCGCTGCCGCGGAGGCGTACGAACAGGCGTTGCGGCGCGGCATATCCCGCGACGTGGCGGCCGGCATGACCCTTCAGGGCCCGCACCGCGATGATATCGCTTTCTTCCTGGGCGGTATGCCTGCCTCCGGCTTCGCCTCTCGCGCCCAGCAGCGCACCATCGCCCTCGCTCTCCGCCTGGCCGAGGCGCGACTCCTGCACTCGCGACGAGGCGAGCCGCCCCTGCTGCTCCTGGACGACATCCTGTCCGAGATGGACGCCGGCCGCGCCCGCTCCGTCATCGAGGCCGTTTCCGACTACGACCAGCTGCTCGTCACCGCCACGGAAGTCGACCGCTTTCCGCGGCAGTTCCTGGATCGCGCTAACGTCTTCTCAGTGGATGCGGGTGCAATAGCGCCGCTCTCGGCGCCTGCCTACCGGTAGGCAGGCAGGCGGTGGCTAGCCGCGGAACAGCGGAGAGCTCACTCTAACGCGAGGCCCGGAAGAGGGGTTGCATAGATAATCCAAGGATTGTATCCTTGGATAGCATGCAAGGAACTAATCCAAGGAGGTCGCGCATGGCTGAACGACTAATCCCAACGGGAAATTGCTGGTGCGGCTGCGGTTGCGAAACTGAACGTGGTTCGTTCTTCCAGTCCGGTCATGACAAGAAGGCGGAGTCGGCACTTATTCTAGTGGAGTACGGAAGCGTGCCCGAGTTTCTGGCCGAACATGGGTACTCCCCCACAGGCAAGAACCCTCTTGCTGCTTTGGAGGAGTGGAAGCGTGCTGGCGGGAAGCGTCGTTAGGCTCGATCTCTGAACAGCGGCGAGCTGACGCCCTTCGGCACGGCCACCCAGAGCGCGCCGGCCGCGATCTCCACCCGCGTCGGGGATTGCTCGATCGCGTCGCCGTCAAGCTGGACAGGCAGCGGCTCCTTCCAGGCCAGCTCCAGCCGCCGCGCTTTTCGATACAGCACCTTATTCGACCGCAGATGGCGTCGTAACAGCGTCCTCAGGGCGTGCAGGATGATGTCCACCGTGCCCTTCCCCTGGTACACGCACACGTCCAGCAAACCGTCGTCCGCCACCGCCTCGCCGGTGATCTCCACAAGGCCGGCGTAGTTGCGGGTGTTCCCCGCCACCAACATCAGCACGTCCGCAACCTGCTGCTCGCCATCGAAGCTCAGCGTGATCGCCGACGAGCGGTAGCGGAGCGTCTCCCTTATGGCGGCGATAGCGTACATTACCGCCCCAAAACGGCTCTTCAGCCCCGCATGGACGCGCCGGCCGATAGCCCCGTCCAGGCCGTAGCCGGCCATCAGCAGGAAGTAGCGTTCGCCCGCCCGCCCCAGGTCGATGCGGCGCCGCTCGCCCTCGACCGCCGCCCTTACCGCCTCGATAGGCTTTCTCGGAATTCCTATCTCCTTTGCCCAGATGTTGACCGTGCCGGCGCGGATCACCGCCAGCGCCGTCTCGCTACCGGCCAGGCCGTTCACCGCCTCGTTCAGCGTGCCGTCCCCGCCGACGACGAACAGCAGCGGCAGCTCCCGCTCCGCCGCTCCCGCCGCCAGCTCAGTCGCCTGCCGCGGCCCCTCCGTCCGCCGCCACTCCACCTGCCAGCCCTCCGCCTTCAGCCAGCGGTCGGCCTCGTCCAGCCGCTTGTCGGAGGGGACGTTGTGCGCCGCCGGGTTCACGATCACCAGCGTCTCCTTGCGGCTGTACTTGCTCATGGCGAGATACTATTCGACTTGTGGTAGTGACCACAAGCTGGGTAGCCGTTATCATGATCACGCCTGCCTCCCTGAGGCATCACCTTTCCTTCTCGACGAAAGCTGGCGTTCGCGCCAGCATGAGGAGACCGCCGACTGATGTCGGCGGCATCACGGACAATCGAAGCATCGTATTTGGAGGTCGCCTGAGAGTATGAAAGAGCAGATCGGCATCAAGAGGCTGGACCACGTCTGTTGGGCTGTCCATAAGCTGGAAGACACCCTGCCGCTGCTCACGGAGCTGATGGGCATGCGCGAGACAGGGCGCTGGGAGAATGAGGAGCAGGGCTTTCGCGGCATCTCCCTGGAGCTGCCCGGCGGCACCGCCCACTTCGAGCTGCTTGAGCCCCTGGGCGAGGACAGCTACCTTCACCGGTTCCTTGAGGAGCGAGGACCGGGGCTCCACCACGTCACGTTCGAGGTTTCGGATATCGATTCGGCCGCCCAGGCAGTCCGCGACTACGGCATAGAGCCGTTCCGCGGCGTCCAGCGCGGCCACGGCTGGGCGGAGACCTACATCCACCCCAAGGACTCCGGTGGCGTTCTTTTCCAGTTCTACATCGACGAGGATCACCACCACGAGTCGGAGCCGCCCAAGTAAGGATGGCCCGCCTCGTCCAGCCCGTTGAGGGCGAGCTTAAGCTCAACGGCCTCCGCATCAACTACTTCGAGTGGAAGGGCCGCGGCCGGCGGCCGCTCGTCCTGATGCACGGCCTGCGCGACTACGCCTACTACTGGCAGGACTGCGCCAACCGTCTGCTGGACGACTTCCACGTCTACACCTTCGACCAGCGCGGCCACGGTGAGAGCGAACGCGCCCCCGGCGGCTATCTGGTGTGGGCCCTGGCCGCAGACCTCGCCGCCTTCGTAGACGCCGTGGGCCTGGAGCGATTCGACCTCGCCGGCCTCTCCCTGGGCTCGCGCTGCTCCATGGCCTACGCCCGTGATAACTGGCAGCGGCTGGGCCATCTGGTGCTGATGGACATGGGGCCGCAGATGGCCAAGGTGGGCGCCCGCGGCCTCAAGGCTGACATGACCGCGAAGGCGGACGTTCCGCCCAGCTCCTTCGCCCACGAGGACGCCCTGGCGTTCTTCGGACGTCAGTGGCCCAGCTTGGACGAGCCGTCTCTGCAACGGCTGGTCCAGAACGCCCTCGTCCAGGGCGAGGACGGCCTCTACTCCAACCGCTACGACCGCCGCCTGGCCGATATCACCACCAAGGCGGCAATACCGGAGATCAACTACCTCTGGGACTCCCTGACCAGCATCCAGTGCCCCACCCTGGTGATGCGAGGCGAGCACAGCCCCATCCTGGACGACGAGATATCGGCTCGCATGGTGGAGAGCCTACCGGACGGCAGGCTCTACGTATTCGAGGACACCGGCCACTCCCTGCCGCGCCTGCGGCCGGAGAAGTTCGCCGACGTCCTTCGAAGCTTCCTTCTCGATCAGCCGCTCTGAGGAGGGCTGGGCGCCGCGGCCTAGTCTAGTCTACCTCCAGCGCCTGGAACACCGGCGGGAATATCCCGATCATGCCCAGCACGATGAGGATGCCGCTGATCACCAACGCCGCCGGCAGGAGACCGTCTCGCCTGAACAGAGCCAGGTGAAGCATCGGCCAGCTAGCCGCCCAGGCGATGAGGGCCAGACTGCTCTTGCCG
>CAJXNA010000153.1 GCA_913056415.1 uncultured Chloroflexota bacterium
AGTGGCTGGCCACGACGATGGTCACGTCCTGAGACTAGAACTCCTGCATCCTGGCCAGGCACTTCTCCTGGCAGTGGGCGTCGCCCACTGCCAGTACCTCATCCACCAACAGCACCCACAGGGCTGCTGTCACGCATTGGGCACTTAGAATCAGGAGGGGGGGTCAGAGCCATTCGGCGTGAACTACTCCTGGTATGGCGAGCGGGATAATCACGTAGCATTTCTGCATCTGCGCTAGGGTGGTGCAGATATAGGCCGTGCCCAGCTATCCATTAAAACGATAACCTTTCCGACCGCCTCACGTTATTATGTCAGAGCAACCGAGGGTGTCCGAAGGCCTCTCGGGCATGATACTCTGTCCAGGGTTCACCCCAGCCGCCGCAGTGTAGGCAGGAGAGCAGCATAGTGGCCAAACTGATTGTAGTGATCCCCTCCTACAACGAAGAGGAGAATGTGGCCCAGGTGATCCGTAGCGTGCCCCGACAGATCGCCGGGGTGGATCGGGTAGCCGTGCTGGTCTACGACGACGGCTCCACCGACGGTACGGCGGAGGAGGCCCGCCTGGCGGGAGCGGACTACGTCCTCCGCCACTCACGCAACCGCGGCCTGGCCATCACCTTCCGTGACGCCTTGGACGCCGCCCTCCACCTCGGAGCCGACGTCATCGTCAACACCGATGGTGACAACCACTACGACCAGTCGCGCATACCGGAGCTGGTGGCGCCTGTCCTCGCCGGCCAGGCAGACATCGTCGTCGGCTCCAGAGACCTCGCCCTATTGAAAGACATGGGCTTCGTCCGCAAGTGGGGCAACCGCATCGCCAACTCGATCTTTCGCTTTCTCTACCGCCTGCCGAACGGCACCGACGTCTCCAGCGGGTTCCGGGCCTACTCGCGGGAGGCAGCGCTGCGCCTGACCATCACCTCCAAGTACACCTACGCCCACGAGTCCCTCATCGTTGCCAAGGACCACAACCTGCTCATCGCAAACAGGATATTCCCGGCAAAGGACGTCGCCCGGCCGTCGCGCCTCATGAGGAGCGTCGGCTCCCACATCTACCGGGCGGGAACAGTAGCCGTCTTGAGCTTCGCCGTTCACCGCCTGTTCCACATACTGCTCCTGGGAACGGCGCTTCTAATGCTGGCGGGGTCCGCGGCCTTCGTGCGGTTCCTCTACTTCGTGGTCACCTCAGGAAGTGGGGGTCACATCCAGTCCCTGATCATAGGCGCGGTGTTGGTGACGCTGGGCATGCAGGTCGCGATGGGAAGCTTCTTCGGTCTATCCCTGGCGAAGAACCGCCAGCTTGTTGAGGACGTCATCTACATGCAGCGGCGCCAGATGTTTGAGTCCGGCGGGCCCCCGTCGGCCGCTGACACGGTAGCCGATAGGAAACCTGCCGAGGCAGACCCCGTCCGCTCCGAACGATAGCGGCTGACGTTTACCGAGCCAGACGATTTTGATATACTCCGCCTAACCGCCGCCCGGCGGCACCCGCATTCTGTTAACCTCGCTTTCGCGGGGACGTTGTATTTGGTGAGCCTTTGGGTGATTTCGGCCCGCAACCCAGAAGGGAAGTCCATCGTTGTTACGGAGGGGTCATCGGTCGCCCACTCCTGTTAGCTTCCCGGAGCGGTCGCCGTCAGCCTCGACCCCACTTTAGTTCAGGAGGACACCAATGCGAGTAACCGTGGTGGGGATGGGCCGCGTCGGCCTGACCACCGCCATCGCCCTGGAACACCTGGGCCATGAAGTGGCCGCTGTCGACCGTGACAAACGCCTAGTTGGCACCCTCCGCCGCGGTGAGCTGCCGTTTCACGAGCCCGGTCTGGCCTCCCTCTGGCGGAACACCCGCATCGCCCCCGTCACCGCGCTCTCGCCGCAGCACCTGAATGCCGATATCCTCCTCATAGCCGTCGGCACGCCCGGCCTCCCCGACGGCCGTGCCGATGTCTCCGCGGTCGAAGGCGCGGCCCGGGAGATTGGGCAACTGGCACCGGACAAAGCGGACATCGTGATCGCCATCAAGTCCACCGTCCCCCCAGGCACTACCGGCCGCGTCCAAGACCTGATCGACGCCGAGCTGCGCCAGCGCGGCGTCACCGCCCGCATCGGCACGGCCAGCAACCCCGAGTTCCTTCGCGAGGGCTGCGCCCTGTCCGATACACTCTATCCGGACCGTATCGTCATCGGCGCCAGCGAGTCCAATGCGGCCGTCCGGCTGCTGGAGCTCTACGCGCCCATCATTAGGCAGCAGTTTTCTCCGCCCGAAGGTACGCCCCGGCCCGCGGGATACACCGCTGCCCCCGTGGTGCAGGTCAGGCCCGTGGAGGCCGAACTCACCAAGTACGCGGCCAACGCCTTCCTGGCCACCAAGCTATCCTTCGTCAACGAACTGGCCAACCTCGCCGAGGAGCTAGGCGCGGACATCGAAGCGGTCACCGCCGCCATCGGCCACGACCCCCGCATCGGCCCCCACTACATGAAGGCCGGCCCCGGCTGGGGCGGCCCCTGCCTGGGCAAGGACGCCCGTGCCCTCCTATCGACAGCGGCTGACAAAGGGCTACATCTGTCCGTGGTAGAAGCCGCCGTAAACGCCAACGCCCGCCAGCGGCAGCACCTGGTGGAGCGCCTGGAGGCCGCCCTGGGCACCTGCCGCGGCGCCACCATAGGCATCCTGGGCCTCAGCTTCAAGGCGAACACGGACGACGTGTCGGACTCACCGGCGCTGGACGTGGCGTCCCTGCTCCTGGCCCGCGGCGCCACCGTCCGCTGCTACGACCCAATGTCCGAGGAGAAAGCGCAGCGGGAGCGCCCAGACCTGGCCATCCAATACCAGGACTCCGTGGATGAGCTGAGCCAGGGTTGCGACGCCCTCATGGTGATGACCGACTGGGCCGAGTTCAAGGAGTTGCCCTGGGCCAAGCTAGCCAACTTGATGCGCGGGCGGACCATCCTCGACGCCAAGAACATCCTGGACAGGTGCCTCATGGAGCAGGCCGGCTTCACCTACCTGGGCGTCGGTCGATGAGGGAGACACCCCACTCCACACGCGATGCGGGCAAGACCATGGAACCGTCAGTGGAGCATTGGGATATGCTTTGGGAGAAGACCCGCATCTTGGCTCCCCACGACACAGTGCTGGCGGCGATCGAAAAGCTGGACACGAGTATGATCCTAGAGGTCGGTGCTGGCTCCGGTCGAGACTTGGAAGAGTTGCGTCGGAGAGGCTACGACGTTGTCTATGCTGACTTTTCTCCGGTGGCGGTGGGCGCTTTTTCGCGGCGCAATCCCGGCGTCCCGACCGTCATCGCCGACTGCCGGTGCCTGCCCTTTAGGGATGAGTCCATCGACTTGGTGCTCTCGCTCGGCCTACTGGAGCACTTCGAGCGCGAAACCAGACGGACGATTATTCAAGAGAAGCTGAGGGTGGCTCGCCGTTATACGCTCATAGACGTTCCGCAGACCCTCTCGCCGATGATGTTAGTAAAGAAGGCCCTTATGGCACTGGGAAGATGGTCGTATGGCGAGGAGACCCAGTTTACCTTCTCTCAGCTATTGCGAGAACTCAGGAGCGCGGGAGATCACTGTGAGGTTGTTGGCCAGTATGGACGAGAGCTTGTTCCCTTGCCTCGGAACGTCAAGAACGTCTTTTACTCGCGCCTCCCGGCCGCCATTAGGAGCATTTTCATCAAGTCCCACTCTTTCTTCGCCCGGGGCTTGGCTGGGAGCTTCGGGATAATCGTGGCAAAAACCCGCGAGTAGATTCAGGCAATGGGCCCATCGAAAGAAGACCTAGCGGAGGGGTCTCGATCAGCCGCGCCTGCGGCTGAGCAGAGGCTGACGGTCACCCTGATCGGCAGCCTGCCCCCCATAAAGGGAGTGTCCCCTTATATGAGCCACCTGCTGCGATCTCTTGCTGATGAGCCCGGGCTGGACATCGAATTCATCGGCTTCCGGAGCATCTACCCCAAGAGATTCTACCCCGGCGGCGATCCTGTCGACCGCTCCTTGCCGGCACCCCAATACCCGGGCGTCACCGTGCGTAATGTCCTCTCCTGGTACAATCCGCTGTCCTGGATATGGGCTGGCATGACCCTTAAGGGAGATATCGTTCACGCCCAGTGGTGGAGCTACATCCTCGCGCCGGTCTACGCAACCGTACTCGCAATAGCTAAACTGCGGGGAAAACGCATCCTGTTAACCCTTCACAACGTCGATCCCCACGAAGAAGCTTGGTGGAAGAAGGCGCTGTACCGGGCGATCTTCCTCCTTGGTGACTGGTTCATCATCCACTCGGAAGCTAGCAGGGAACCGCTACGGCTTGTATACAGCCGCTCCGCCGATGTGGTCTCCGTGATCAGGCATGGCCTCCTAACGCCTATCTCCCGTGGAGACCTTTCACCCGCGGCGGCCAGGCAGCGTCTGGGCATCCCGGTGGAGAACAAGACCATCATCTGCTTCGGAAACATCCGCCCCTACAAGGGCGTTGAGGACCTGCTGCGGGCCCTCCCGGAAGTTTTGGCCGCCTGCCCGTCCGCCACTCTGGTCATCGCCGGCAAGCCCTGGATAGACTGGACGCCACTGGACCAACTCATCGACGAGCTGAAAGTCAGATCTCACCTGCGCCTGTTTCTGGACTTCGTGGCTGAGGCCGAGGTGGAGCTGTTCTTCGCAGCGGCCGACGTGTCAGTCCTCCCCTATACCCACTTCGAGGGCCAGAGCAGCGTCGGCACCCTGTCCCTCTTTTTCCGAAAACCGCTCATCGTGAGCCAAGTCGGCGGCCTGCCGGACCTGGTTTTGGATCCACGTGCAGTGGTCCCACCGGCGAACCCCAGGGCCCTCGCTACGGCCATCACCAGCGTGTTGACGGACGACGGCCTGCGCCGCAAGCTGGAGGCCGACATCGAGGAGATCGCGGCCAACTTAAGCTGGGAGCCGATAGCCGCCCAGACCGCCCAACTGTACCGCAGCCTGGAGGGCGCTACCAACCATTCTTCCGGGAGATGACCTTTCGCTGTAACCTGCCAGTAGCCCACGGCTGATAAAAAAGGCTCTAGCCTCCCGGGCTCCCAGAGGTCGGCTTGTGGTGCTCGCTCGCCACTTTGGTCGGCGCATCCCTTTCTGCCCGCCTAGAGATTGATGTCATGACTTCCATCAGACCGACGAACAGAATGTCCGCGACGATCGTCAACACCCGTAGGAACACAGCTACCGAGGCCGCCACGGGCGAAGCCACTAT
>CAJXNA010000154.1 GCA_913056415.1 uncultured Chloroflexota bacterium
CGCTTGCTTTTTGCATTCTTCCTCCTACGGCGTGCTGCCTTCGTCATTGAATATCACTTTACCAAACATATCTTATTACGAATCTAGTATAGAACGAATGTGCGCGGCACGCAACCCTTCAGTTCACGGCGCTAGAGCCAGCGTGAACACCCCCGCCAGGATCGTCAGCGCCCCCGCTATCCGCCACCGTCCGTACCCCTCCCCCAGCAGCATCACCCCCAGCATCGCCCCGATGACGATCCCGACCTCCCGTGTCGGCGCCACGTAGCTGATCCGGCTCGTCGTCAGCGCCGCCAGCACCAGAACGTAGGCCAGCGGCGCCAGCACCCCCGCCGCCAGTATGCTCATACGCCGCTCTCGCCACTCGTGGCGCACCGCCCTGCCGCCGTTGTGCAGCGCTATCGGAGCGAGAATTAGCGCGTGCCCCGCCATCGCGAACTGGTTCAGCGTCAGCGGCGACAGGTCGTCCAGCGCCGCCTTGTCCCACAGCGAGTACGTCGCGATGAGCGCCCCCGTGAGGAGCGCGATTCGCGTCGCCGGGCGGTTCAGCGCCCGCAGCGGCCGTACGAGGTCGCCCAGGCCGCCCGCCTCGATGTTTATCGCGTACACCCCGAGGACCACCAGGGCGATCCCGAAGCCGGCGGTCACCGAGGTCCGTTCGCCGAGGAAGATCACGGCCGCCAGCGGTATCAACACCGGTCCCATCCCCCTCGATATCGGGTAGACGGTGGAGAGGTCGCCCAGCTGGTAGCCCCGCGATAGCGACAGCCCGTAGACGCCGTGCAGCAGCGCCGTGACGACGCCGAACATCAGGCCGCGGGTGCCGATCCCCTCGATGCTCGTCGCCACTACCGCCGGTATCAGGAAGACGGCGAAGGAGACGGCCCCCAGCGAGAAGAGGAAGGCTGTCTTGTGGTCGCTCCGCTTCAGGAGGAAGTTCCAGCTCGCGTGGCAGAATGCGGACGTGAAGACGAGAAGGAACGCGGCCGTAGTCATGGGCGCGACTATTGTATGACGGGCGCCCGCCAGGCAGTAGCGCCTCCGCCGGCCAAACGGTCTCCCAAGTGTCGCTGCTGGGGGTAGTCAGATGGCAGACGTTTGAAACCTCTGCCACCTGTGCGGATGTAACAGTTATCCTTCGGCTGAGTTTTATATGTAGCTGCCTCGGTGTCTGGCTGACGTGCTCAGATGATGAGTGCGCTCTGCCGTATTGGGGCCCATGCCAGAGGTCGAAGATGGACGATTGGCCTGACGACGATCAGCCTGACAATAAGTATCTGGGCCTGACGGCTACTCAATTCAATCTGGCGTTCCTTACTGTCATCGGCGCTGTCGCGCTCGCTGCTTTCTTCTTCGGCGGCGTTGATGCTGTGCGGGAATATCTTGGTGACGAACCCTCGTCGCCGCAGGCGGTGGCCGTCGTGGCGAGCACCCCTATCGATACGGCAACTTCGATGGAGAGTCCAGAAGAGCCGTCGAGCGTGGCAGTGTTCGAACGGTCGTCATGCCGGTTCAGGATTCCAGCGGGCGCGAAGGTTGAATGCGGCTATCTCGTCGTGCCCGAAAATCACAGTCAACCCGATGGACGCACCATTCGGCTGCACGTCGCCATATTTAGCACTGAGAGCGATAATCCGGCCCCCGATCCGATCGTGTATCTATCGGGTGGCCCCGGCCAGAGTCCGTTGAAGATAGCGCAGTTTGCATTCGAGGAGTTTACGCCTTTTCTGGCGAATCGCGACTTGATCTTGCTCGATCAGCGCGGTGTTGGCTATTCAGAGCCCGCGCTGGATTGCCATGAGCTCCTGGAGCTGGCCTATCAGACAGCCCAGGAAGACCTTCCCGTAGATGAGCTAGCAAAGCTCACTACAGAGGCGGCCGGCGTGTGCCGTGACCGGTTGCTACGTCAGGCCGTCAGCCTGCCCGCGTACACGAGCGCGCAAAGCGCCGCCGACTTGAACGATCTGCGCCTGGCGCTGGGTTATGAGGAATGGAACCTGTACGGCATCTCCTACGGTACGAAGCTGGCCCTCACTACAATGCGCGATTTCCCCGATGGCATACGTAGCGTCGTCCTTGATTCAACCTATCCTTTACAAGTCAATCTCTTCGCTGAAGTGCCCGCCAATGCCACCCGAGCCTTCAACGTCTTTTTCGACTCCTGCGCCGCCGATGCTGCCTGTAGTAGTGCCTACCCTGATCTGGAGACCGTGTTCTTCGATCTGGTTCAGGAACTGAACGATACTCCCGTCAACGTCCCAATAACCGTCGTCAACCGGTTCACTCTTGAACGCTTGGACAGTGCGCTAATCGATGGCAATAGGATGGTCGAGATGCTATTCCAATCGCTCTACATCTCTGAGATCATCCCCTTCTTGCCCGAGATGATCTTTGGCATCAGCGATGGCGACCTGGAGCTCCTGGGATTTATCGCCGAAAGTTACATATCGGGCATTGAGTTTGGCAGTGAAGGCATGTACTTCTCCGTGCAGTGCGGCGAAGAAGTGCCGTTCAGGTCGTCGGAAGACGGGGCTGCCGCCGGCGAGGTCTATCCAGAGGTACAGGATTGGGTTGAGAGCGATCCGTTCTCCACCATCTGCCTGTCCTGGGGTGCGGGCAAAGCTGATCCTATCGAGAACGAGCCGGTTATTAGTGATATTCGGACCCTGATCTTGGCGGGTGAATTCGACCCTATCACGCCACCGGCCTGGGGTGAGCTCGTCGCCGAAAGTTTGAGCAACAGCTTCTACTTCGAATTTCCGGACGTCGGCCATGGCGTGAGCCGTTCGGGTCCATGTGCGCTCGGCATAACATTGGGTTTCTTTGACGACCCGACAATCGAGCCCGACGGCTATTGCAGGTGAGGAGGCCCAAAGCCGCGTCTACCCTCGCGCTGAGCTTGCCGATGCGCCGTACTGGGCCTAACATGAAACGGGCCGGGGTGTAGCTCAGTCAGGCTAGAGCGCCTGGTTTGGGGCCAGGAGGCCGGCGGTTCGAATCCGCCCACCCCGACCAGCCACACATATCACCCTCCGTAAGCGCCCGTACCCCCGGGAGGAGCAACATGCCCTGGATCAGGACCGTCCCCTACGAGGACGCCACCGGCCTCCTCAAGCATGAGTACGACGCCGCCATCAAGCGCGCCGGACGCATCTTCAACATCGTTAGCCTCCAGAGCCTGCGGCCCCGCGCCATGCGCGCCTCCATCCGCCTGTACGCGGAGCTGATGCACGCCCCCTCCGGCCTCACTCGCACCCAGCGCGAGGCGATTGCTGTCGTCGCCTCCAAGGCCCAGGGGTGCCACTACTGAACGGAAGCTCACGCAGAGGATCTGCGTGCCGCATCCGACGACGCCGGCCTCGCCCGCGCCGTCAAGCAGGACTATCGCTCCGCGCCCCTCGACGACGCCACCCGCGCCCTGCTCGACTTCGCTCATACCGTGACCACGCACGTGCACGAGGTATCGCCTCGGGTGCTGGATGGCCTGCGCCGTCACGGGTTCAGCGACGAGGATATACTGGACGCGGTGCATATCATCGGCTTCTTCAACTACTACACCCGCCTGGCGGACGCCTTGGGCCTTGACCTGGAACCGGATATGCCTCCGCCGTGACCGTCAGCAAGGTCATCGCCGACCCCAAGCGAGTGCGCCGGCTCGTCGCCTTCGTGAAGCCGCGGCGCAGCGACCACGTCCTCGATGTCGGCACCGGCATGCTCGCCTCCGCCTTCGCCCCGCGCGTGGAGAGCGTCGTCGCCCTGAGCTGGGAGACCCCTCGCCGCCGGTCCGATAACGTGACGCTGGTGCCTGCCGACCCTCACGAGCTCTTGTTCCCCGAGGATAGCTTCGACATCGTGGTCTGCGGGCCCTCCTTCCACCACCTCACGGCGCCCCGCATCGTCGTCAAGCGCATGGCGCACGTCACCCGCCCCGGCGGCCGTGTCGTCGTCGAGGACATCATCGCCGCGGAGCAGTCCGTGCGCGCCCGCTACCAGAACCGGCTGGAGCGCCTGCGCGACCGCTCTCACCCCGGCTACCTGAGCCTCAGCCAGATGATCGCCTACTTCGAGGAGGCTGGCCTGAAGGTGCGCAGCATTCGGGTGCACGACCTGCTTCGCGAGTTCAACGAATGGCTCCTCGGCGGGCGCTCCTCCCCGGCGCGCATCGAGCATATACGCCGCCTCATGGTCGGCGCTGTCGAGGCCGACCTTAGCAGCCTCCAAATCCGGCCCGTGGACGACACGATCCTCTTCATCCAGCAGATCGCCTCCATCGTCGCCGAGAAGCCGGCCTAGGCTGGCGCGGAACTTTTCCGCCTGCGCCTCCGTTTAAACGGATGACAAGCCGGTTGCAAGTTCAGGAGGTATGTTCATGCGTCAACGGTGGCTAATCGTATTCCTGGCGGCCATCGCCTCCCTGGCGTTGCTCGCGGCGGCCTGCGGCGGCGGCTCCACGCCCGCCGTCTCGGACAGCGATAACTCCGGCTCCGAAACCTCGGACCAGCCGCCCGGCGGCGACGAGCCAGCGTCGTCCGGCTTCGTGGCGCCCAACGTCTTCATGACCTTCGAGGGGCAGCGCTACCAGCTGCGGGACGTCCTCCAGGCTGACCTCATCACCGATCAGTTCACGGAGATCGGCGTAGCCTCGGAGGCCAATATCGACTTCGACGGTGAGCTCACCGTCTACCGTCGTCAGGGTGACGACGCGGCCGTCTACACCTTCTCGCCGGCGATAGACACGGATGGCGAGGAGGGCGACGTGCCGGCCTTGTGGAACCGGTGGGAGTCGGTGAACTAGCCGCCATATCTTCGCATAGCAATACTGCCCCACGCCCCCGTCATAACGCGGGGGCGTGGCTCATACCGCTGCTGTGCTACAATACCACAAGCTTTTCTCATCAGGAGGGCCACCGCTGACATCGCGCCTCGTTATTATCCCGTTCGCCGCTGCTCTCGTCCTCGCCTCTGCCTGCGGCGACGGCGGAGGCGGACCCGCCGCTACACCGACAGCCACACCCATGACGGCGGTGACGCCCAGCCCCACCGCCACTCCATCGCCCACCCCTACGCCCGGCGCTCCGGCTACGGGCAAGATCGCCTTCCAGTCCGACCGTGCACCCGGCAACCCAGATATCTACGTCATGAACGCCGACGGCTCTGGCCTCACCCGCCTCACCAACAACCCCACCGGGGACTTTTCGCCCGCCTGGTCGCCCGACGGCAG
>CAJXNA010000155.1 GCA_913056415.1 uncultured Chloroflexota bacterium
CGATGTCATCTGCTTCGGTGCCGGAGATCAGAAAGGCGATCTTGGACGTGTGGAGCGCGTTGCCGACTGCGCCACCTTCTAGCACGCCACTTGGCGATACAATGAAGACCATAGGCGAAGCCGAAGACGCGGTAGACCGCTACACAGTCGCGATCTGAAGCTCCGTGCGATTGCCGACCGTTTGCCGACCAATATGTTGACGCCCGCCAAGCTAACGGTGAACGTGGGTGCCGAAATTACCTGGCTTAATCGCGATAGCGTCGTTCACAACGCCGTCGCCGACGATGACGCCTTCGACAGCGGCACGCTCAACGGCGGCGATAGCTGGTCGGTCGTGCTCGATCAGCCGGGCACGTATTCTTACGTGTGCACCTTCCATCCGGGGATGGAGGCAACGCTCACCGTCCACAGAGCAGACTCGCCGGCTTAGCGAGCGGGTGAGCTAGGAGGCGCTTCGTAGGTGGGTGCCTATTGACACGCCCACGCGAACGCCGTATCTGTAAGGTCGTGCGTTTCGTGATTTCAGAAGGAGGCTCTCATGGCCGGCGCCAAGGTGACCGTGGGCAACGTAGAGATCGTATCGCTGCTGGACACGCCGATGGAGTTCCCCTGGGCGGCGTTCTTCCCCAACAACAGACAGCAGGACTTCGACCCCTATAAGGATCGCTATCCCGGCTCCTACGCCGGCGACGGTAAGTTCCGCACCTACGCCCACTGCTACGCGTTGCGCTCGGACGGCAAGACCGTCCTCGTGGACACCGGCATAGGCCCAGGCATGGGCGGCCGCCTGTTGGAGGAGATGAACTCCAAGGGCGTCCCGCCGGACAGCGTGGACATAGTGATCTTCACGCACCTTCACCCGGATCACGTGGGCTGGAACCGGACCGCTGACAACGCGCCCACCTTCTCCAACGCCCGCTACTGGATCCCTCAGGGCGACTGGGATTTCTTCACAAAGCCGGAAGTGGTGTCTCAGAACCCCCACATCGGCGCTGCCGTCCTTCCCCTCAAGGAGGATGGGCTCATCGACCTCTTCTCCGGTGAGAAGGCGATCACACCGGAGCTCACCACCTACCCCACGCCGGGGCATACCCCCGGCCACACCAGCATCATGGTCTCTTCGGCGGGAGAGAGAGCGATCATCACCGGCGACCTCGCCCACCACCCAGCCCAGGTCGACCATACGGAGTGGCGCCCAGGCGTCGATAGCGACCCTGCGCAGGCGGTCGAGACGCGCAGCAAGGTGTTCGACCAGTTAGAGGCGGACGGGTTGCTCACGGTCTTCTGCCACTTCCCGGACCCGGGGTTCGGCAAGCTGGTGCGGCTGGAGGGGAAGCGCGTCTGGCAGGCGCTGTAGAGCGCGGCGTCTAGCTGGCTGCGGCCGTCTGGGCGAAGAAGTGCTGCACGCTCGTCTTAGCGGCGATCTTCTGGGCGATCTCCAGGATCGCCTGCGCCACCGGCGAGTCCGGAGCGCTCACCATGATCGGCACGCCGCTGTCGCTGCTCTCACGGACCGCGACGTCCAGAGGTATCTCGCCCAGGAAGTCTAACCCCAGCTCCTCTGCGGTTACCTGGGCGCCGCCGTGACCGAAGATGTCTGTGCGCTCGCCGCAGTGCGGACAGGCGAAGTAGCTCATGTTCTCGACGACACCGAAGACGGGCACCTGCAGCTTCTCGAACATCATCACCGCCTTCATTGCGTCCTCCAGGGAGACCGAGTTCGGCGTGGTGACGATGACCGTACCTGCGATCGGCGCCTCCTGGGCCATGCTCATCGAAGCGTCGCTGGTGCCCGGCGGTAGGTCGATCACCAGGTAGTCCAGGGTGTCGTCCTCGATGTCTACTGACTCGTGGACGCTGTCCTGCAGTCGGATGCGTTTTGCATGAATCGTTTGGTCGAGCGCTTGGGTGCCGCGCACCTCGATGTGGTCATTCACTTTGAGTTGGCTTACCGAAAGGGGTTCCTCGTTTTGAGCGTGGATCTCTACCTGCTCGCCAATCATCACGGTCCAGTTCTGCCCGCTTACCATCACGAGAACCTGCTGATCCTGGACCGCGGTAATGACGCCCTCCAGCCGTACCCGCACTTCTCCCCAGGGCATGTCGTGGAGGAGCTGCCGGACGCCGGTGCCGATCATCGGCCCGCGCCAGACCACCGCCAGCCCTTTCTTGAGGACGAATCCGATGGACGCCAGCTTCACGCCGTAGCGCTCCACGATCGATAGCCCCGTATCGGCCTGCAGGCCGGAGTCCACTCCCAGCATGGTAGGCAGATTGGGGCCCGTGAGGTCCGCGTCCATGAGGCCGACTTTGGCTCCGAACTTAGTCAGCGCCAGCGCCAGGTTCACGGCCACCGTGGACTTGCCCACGCCCCCCTTGTTGGACGCCACGGCGATGATGTTGCGTACACCCTCGACAGGCTTCTGGCCCCGCATCGTCGTTGCTCGCACGTCGGCGTCCATATTCACCTCGGCGTGTTCGACGTCGTGCAGCGCTTCCAACAGCTCCGTGGCCTGCTGCTTCATCTGTTCGCGCACCGGACAGGCCGGCGTGGTGAGGACGATCCTAACCGCCACGTTGCCGCCGCATATGTTGATGTCCTCATCTTTGATGAAGCCCAGGCTTACGATGTCACGATGGAGGTCCGGGTCCTCGATCTGGCTGAGAGCGGCGAGCACCTCCTCCTTGCTGACCTCTCCCGTGGACTTGTCATCGGCCATCTAGTCAGCCTTCCTTTCCCGGCAGTTCGTGCTCTTGCTGAAGTTTACACCTTCGCCGTTGACGGCAAACAGCATTTTGTGCGGCTCACGTGTAACCTTTTCGGGCTTGAATCCGTTATAAGTATACAATGGCCGAATCGTCAAAGTAAGGGGTTTAGGAAGTATATACAGTAGAAACCTTGACAGCTCCTGAAAGTAGGCATATAATCCAAGGCCCTCAATGTAACGTATAAACGGTAAGGATCATCTTTAGAGGGGAGTAAAGCGTCACCCGGAGGTGGCTAGTGATGGGTAGTAAGACAGCAGTTAAGGAACGCAGGCCGGAGGCGGAGGCCCCCGCCCAGACGGACGAGTGCAGGCACCATTGGATCATCGAGAGCCCGCAGGGTGCCCTCAGCGACGGCCGCTGCAAGATCTGTGGCGAGGAACGGGAGTTTCGCAACTCCGCTAACGACTACATCTGGGACGACGATTCCTCATCGTCCGGCTCCCGCTATGGCGGCCTGCGCGGGGCACGCCCTAGCCCCAAGGCAGCTATTGAGGAAGACGATGGGATGGCCGCATCCGGCTCAAGGTCCGGGGAGGCCATGCTCGTCTAGAGCACCAAGGTCAACGCACATGAGGAGGCCGCTCTTGCGGCCTCCTCTGTATTTATCGGTCGCCCAGAGCCTATAATCGAACAGGCGTGAACCTGAACGTAGAGCTTGCACCCGGCCACAAGAGCGGCCTGCCCCTGGCCAACCCCGTGATGACGGCGTCCGGCACCTTCGGCAACGGGTTGGATTACGTCAAGATATTCGATATCCAGCGCCTGGGCGCTATCGTCAGCAAGGCCGTCACCCTCCGCCCCCGTCGCGGCAACGTCCAGCCCCGCATCGCCGAGACAGCGGGCGGCATGATCAACTCCATCGGTCTCCAGAACATCGGCCTGGAGGCGATCCTGCGCGACGTCGCTCCCGTGTGGGCCACCTGGCGTGTGCCAGTCGTCGTCAACGTCGCCGGCGAGAGCCTGGGCGACTACGCTGAGCTCGCCCGTCGACTGGACGGCGTCCCCGGCGTCAGCGGCCTGGAGCTCAACGTGAGCTGCCCCAACGTGGAGGACGGGCTGGATTTCGGCACCGACCCCCGTGCCGCCGCCGAGGTCACCGCCGCCGTCCGACGCCGCACTACCCTGCCGCTGATCGTGAAGCTCACCCCTAACGTCACCGATATCGTCGCCATGGCGCGCGCCGTGGTGGACGCCGGCGCCGATGCCCTCACCCTGATCAACACCTTCCCCGCCATGAGCATCGATATCGAATCGCGCCGCCCCGCCCTCGGCTGGGGCTCCGGCGGCCTCTCCGGCCCCGCCCTCAAGCCGATCGCCCTCAAGATGGTGTACGAGGTCGCCGCTGCCGTCGACGTCCCCATCATCGGCTGCGGCGGCGTCACGTCCGGCGAAGACGCCGTCGAGTACCTGATGGCCGGGGCCTGCGCCGTTCAGGTCGGCACCGCCACCTTCCTCAACCCGCGCGCCCCCCTCGACGTCCTCGAGGGGCTGGAAGCCTTCCTGCGCGAGCACGGCATCGGGGACGTGCACGAGCTCATCGGCGTCGCGCGGCCCCAAGAGCGGCGAGAGCGAGCGCCCGTTGACCGTTCGTCCTGAGCCTGCCTACCGGCAGGCAGGCTTGTCGAAGGGCGGGCGGCAGCAGCCTTAATGCGAAGACGAAGATGCTCAGCGACTCCCAGCTCAACGTCTACATAGTCGGCGATAACCTCTCGCCGCGACAGCGCGTGCAGCTCCAGGCGCAGCTCGACTCTGCCCTGCGGGCGCTACCCCAGTGGTGCCTTGACCTCGTCCGCGCCGCCCTCGAACGCAGCGGCGCCCGTAACTTTCCTCTGGTGATCGAGCCCCAGCCGCCCGGCGGCGACGCCCTGCCGCTGAGCCTGGGCCACATCGAGGGCCGCCCCGCCGCCTACCTGCGCCCCCGTCTGGAGGGCGACCGCATCGAATGGCTCCAGGACCGTCGCTACCTGGTGGCGAAGGCCGCCGCCTACGTCTGCGCTCCGCCCCGTGACGACGCCCCCGACTTCTGGCGTCGCTGGGCCGAGGCGGTCGCCGCCGATGCCCTCCGCGAGGTGGCAACCTCCGCCCACGAGGCCTGGGCCGACGCTTCCGACCGCGACCTCCTCATCGAGATGTTCGCCGCCTACGCCCTCAACCCCTCCCACCCCCGCTGGGCTGAGCTGCCGTCCGTGCTGGGGTTCTTGGAGGGTTGGGGGGCAAAAGCGGTGTCTTAGGAGTTATCCGTCGCTGGGCTTCTCGAGTGGTAGGCCCTCTCGGAACCAGGCGACTGTACCACCCTCAACATAGCTAACATTTGTGAAGCCCATGTCCTTGAGCGTCTTGGCACTGCAGGCGGACAGCTGTCCCATACCGCAGATGGTGATGATGGGTCGTGAACGGTCTGCCAGCCGTTCGTCACGTAGGCCTGTGTCCTGGTCTGCGCG
>CAJXNA010000156.1 GCA_913056415.1 uncultured Chloroflexota bacterium
CTCTTCCGATCTGGTAACGAAGAGCAGCCCGCTTCGTCTAGTTTTCGAGGCTCCTCAGGGGGTGCCGCCACCGGTGCAATAACAGACTAGACCAAAAACCAATCGATCATGGAGGATCGCCGCGCCTGGGCGATTCTGGGCATCCGGTTTCTTGCCTTCGCGTTTTGGAAACTTTTTGGGGGTGCCACCACCGGTGCCTACACAGAGAGAAGTAGTCAAACATCTCGACTTGAAGAGCACGCGGTACGTTCGTGAACTCCGTGACCAGGGTTCGATCCCCGACCCGGCGCACGCCTCGCTTGATGAGATTCGAATCTCCTACATCCGACACATTCGTGAGGTCGCCGCCGGACGTCTCTCAAAGGACGGAACGGTGGACTTGGCTCACGAACGAGGCCTGCTGGCGCGCGTGCAACGCGAGCGAGAGGCGATGAAAAATGACGAGCTCCGCGGGGAGCTCCTACCGCGAGATGAGGTCGTTCGGGTTGTGATCTCCCATATCGTCGCGGCAAAGGTGAAGCTACGGGCGATTCCGAAGAAGGCGCGGACCCGAATCCGTGGTCTCACAATTCCGATGGCGCGGCAGCTCGCCAAGTTGATCGACGAGGTGCTGCATGACCTCGCCGGCGATGTCATCCCAAAGAAGCCCCGTCGAAAGCGCGCGTAGCGATTTCATTAAGGGCTGGTCCCCACCGCCCACTCTCGATCTGAGCGAGTGGATGGATAAGCACTTCGTGCTGTCCGCCGAATCGAGCACGGAACCCGGGGCCTGGACGACACTCCCGTTTCAGCGCGGGATTGCCGACGCGATGGTCGATCCTGAGGTGGAGACGATCACCCTTCAGAAGTCCTCACGCGTGGGCTTCACGAAGCTGCTCTGCGGCTATCTCGGCTACCGGATGCACCTCGATCCGTGCTCGATGCTGATCGTGCAGCCGGCGCAAGAGGACGCTGAGGGCTTTTCGAAAGACGAGATCGCACCGATGCTTCGGGACACCCCCGTGCTCTGGGGTCTCGTCGCACCGTCAAAGTCGCGTGACAGCGGCAACCGGATCCTGAAGAAGAATTACCCGGGCGGGACGCTCACGATCGTGGGCGCCCACAGCGGGCGCGGCTTCCGGAGGCTCACGGTCGAGGCGGTCATATTCGACGAGGTGGACGCGTATCCGCCCTCTGCGGGTGGCGAGGGTGATCAGATTGAGCTCGGGAAGAAGCGGGCTTACACGGCGGCCTTCCCGAAGTTCATCATCGGGAGTTCACCGAAACTCGCGGGAATCTCGCGGGTCTGTAACAGCTTTGAGGAATCGGATCAGCGCGATTTCATCGTCCCTTGTCCGCACTGCGACCACGGCCAGCGGCTCCGGTGGGGCGGGCGCGATTTTGATTACGGGATTAAGTGGAAGGGCGTACCACCGGAAGAAGCCTACTACCTCTGCGAGCACTGCCGAAAGCGAATCCAATACAGCCGTCAGCGCGCGATGGTCGATCAGGGCGTGTGGGAGGCGGCGAAACCCTTCACGGGTCATGCGGGCTTCCGGATCTGGGCGGCCTACTCGCCATTTCCGGCGGCTGCCTGGGGCGCACTCGCGGTCGAGTTCCTGAGGGTCAAGCATGACCCGGCACGGCTGCAGGTCTTCGTGAACACGACGCTAGGCGAGCCGTGGGAAGCTCCGTCACAGACGCTTCCGAAGTCAGAACTGATGGAGCGCCGCGAGCCGTACACGCTCCGCGCGAAGGGCCCGGACGGGGAGCCGAAATACTTCGTACCGAAAGGCGTTCTCGTGATGACGGGCGGCGTCGACGTCCACCAGGATCGGATCGAACTCCAGGTCGAAGGCTATGGCCTAGGCGAAGAATGTTGGAAGCTCGGGTACCAGATCATTGACGGCGACCCTACGGGTGACGCGGTCTGGGACGAGCTCTGGGAGTTGCTCTGTGAGCCGCGCCCCATGGAGAGGGGTGGAGAAGACTACATCCGCGCGACCTGCATTGACGCTGGCTTCCTGGCCCAGCGCGTCGTCGAGTTCTGCAGACCGCGCTGGCGCGTTCGAACACCGGACGGCCGGCGGGCATATGTGTTCGCGATCAAGGGTTCGGGTGGGACCGGAACCCTGTGGCCGCGAGAGCCGAAGCGGACGAAGCGCGGCCAGGCGCTGCTCTACACGATCAAGGTGGATGCTGCGAAAGACATCCTCGCGGGCCGGTTTCAGCGCGTCGTAGAACCTGGGCCCGCGTACACGCACTTCCCAGACACGGACGAATTCGGCGATCGCTACTTCGATCAGCTTGATTCCGAGAAGGCTGTTTTGGGGACCGACTCGCGTGGCTTCCCGACACGCTCCTGGGTGCCCAAGCGCGAAGGCATCCGAAACGAGGCATGGGACACGGCGGTCTACTGCTACGCGGCGCTCGCCGGACTCAAGAGCATGGGGCTCGATCTCGAGCGCGAGGCGAAGCGTGATGAAGCCTTCGAACCTTCGCCTTCCGAGGGCGGCCCGCCGGGAACCGGTTCGGTGGCCAAGCCACGCCGGCGGCGAGCGCGCCGGAAGTGGAAGCCGGCGCAGCTTTAGGGGGTCCGCGTGGCGCTCACACTCACTGAGTACGAGAGCCTACGCGACGAACTCATTCGGGCGCGGCTGAACCCACACGCGCGCATGAGCGATGGTGTGAAGCAGATCGTTTCGAAGAATGACGGCGACATCAATCGCGCGATCGCATGGGTGGATGCTGAGATCGCCGGCCTCAAGGGTGAGAAGCGAGTCCCGCGCAAGCGCCACTACGTGACCCGCACGGGCTGGTAGGGAGGGGCGATGGCGAAGCGACCACTCCTCTACGGAGCGAACGGGAAGCCACTGACCGCCACCGCCTGGGACGCATCGAGCCGGGAACGCAGAGCACGACAGTGGCTCCCGATGCGGTCGCATGTCAACGCGCTCCTCAGCGGCGACGTCGAGCTGATCCGCGCCCGCACCCGTGAGGAGGTGCGGCGCAACGCCTGGGCCGCAAAGTGTCAGACCGCCCGGGTTGCCAACCTGGTGGGGACAGGGATTCGTCCTGTTCTTGAGCTGGAGGATCGAGAGCTCGAACGGTCTTTCATGGAGCCGTGGTCCGACTGGGTCAACGAAGCTGACGCTGACGGGACCTCGCCGTTTTACGGGCTACAGGCGCTCGCTTCGACGGCGTTCCTGGAAGGCGGCGACTGTTTTGTGCGGATTCGGCCGCGGCGTGCCGCCGACGGGCTGACTGTTCCGCTTCAGATTCAGCTCCTCGAGGCGGAAATCTGTGATCCGCTGAAGAACGAGTCTTTGCCGGATGGGACGATCAAGGCGGGGATCGACTTCGACCTGCTGGGTAGGCGGCGTTTCTATTGGATGTTCCGTTCGCACCCGGATGAAATCGTCCGTCCATTCTCCGACACCTTACAGGCGGTGCCGGTGCCGGCGAGCGAGGTGTTGCACCTCTTTCACGTCACGCGGCCCGGACAGGTTCGCGGTGTGCCTGGCCTCGCATCCGTGCTGGCGACGCTGCACGAGATCCATAAAGCGGACGATGCCTTCCTGGCGCGGATGATCATCCAGAATCTCTACGCGACGTTCGAAGAAGTCCCGACCGACGACTCGTTTAGCGTGTTGGACAATGAGGGAGATGCGATCGGCGACGACGACGTGCCCGAGGTCACCGCTGAGGCGGGGAGCCACGTGCTCCTCCCGCCCGGTCACAAGGTGCACTTCGGATCGCCGCCCACGGGAGCGATCGATCACTCGGCTTTCCTCCGGGACAAGCTCCGCGCCGTCGCGGCGGGCTCCGGGTGTCTGTACGAGCAAGTCAGCGGGGATCTCTCGCAGGTCAACTTCAGCTCCTTGCGCGCGGGCCTGATCGAGCTTCGCAGGGAGCTCGAGCAGATCCAGGTCAATGTGCTGATCTTCCAGCTCTGTCGGCCGATCTGGAGGCGCTTTATCGAGGCGCTGATCCTCTCGGGCCGAGTGGAGATGCCTGAGCCTGCGCAGCTGCGGAGAATCCTGCGTCCGCACTGGCAGCCGCCGGGTTGGGAGTACGTCCAGCCCGAGCAGGAAGTCAAGGCGGCGGTGCGGAAGATTCGAGCGGGTCTCTCGTCGCGGAAGCGCGAGGCGGCCCGCCTCGGCATCGACGTCGAGCAGCTTGATCGCGAGATCGCCGCAGACAACCGGAGGGCCCAGGAGCTCGGGCTCGTCTTTGACAGCGATCCGGGCACCGATGCAGATGGGTCTGCGCGTGCAGCCGCCGTTGGCGATTCGGGTGGAAGTGGCGAGGGGGGCGGTGACAGCGCTACCGGAGCGCCCGAGTCCGACGAGGAGGCCGCCTGAGTGGATGCAACGCAGCGTAGCGAGCTTCTCAGCCGAGCTTCGTCGCTACTCGACCTTCGCCCGGAAGAGATGGGCTTCGATGGTCGCTGGCTAGAAGCCGCGCGCGAGGCCGCGATCCAGGGCGACGTGACCCGGCTCCAAGCACTCAATTTTGGCTGGGGGAGCGCCGTTCGCGAGGCCGAGATCGAGGACGGGATCGGACGTATCCAGATCTACGGCCCGTTGCTTCAGGGCCGCTGGAGCGACTACACGGATATCCGCGAGGCCTTCGACTCCTTTATGGATGACGCTGGCGCCCGCGCCGTCGTGTTGGACATCGACAGCCCCGGCGGCCAGGTGCACGGCGCCCTATCGGAGTTGGCAGCGGCGATCCGCGCGCGCCGCGGCGAGAAACTGGTTGTCGCCGTGGCAAATGAGCAGGCCACGAGTGCTGCGTATTGGATTGCCGCGCAGGCTGGCGAGGTCGTGGCGAGTTCGCTCTCTGCGGTGTTGGGCAGCATCGGCGTCATGGCCACCCATTGGGACTACTCGGAGCTGCTACGGCAGGACGGCGTCTCGGTGACCGAGGTCGTCAGTGGACGCCTCAAGAACGTTTTGAGCCGCTACAAGCCGCTCTCTCGAGAAGGCCGCCAGCTTCTAGCCGACCTCGTCGAGGGTGCGTTCCGCGACTTTATCGACCACGTGACCGCGGGACGCGGCCTCAGCGAGAAGGCGATCCGGGATCTCGAGGGCGGGATCTTGATCGGCCAAGCGGCCGTCGATGCCGACCTGGCTGACCGAATCGAGAGTCTGGACGACGTGCGTGCAGGTCTCATCGAAGATGCAACGCGGAGTGCCTCTGGGGCCTCAGATCGGAAG